>CAJYSL010000265.1 GCA_913777515.1 uncultured Mucilaginibacter sp. | reverse complement strand
GTAACCGTTTGGTCGGCATCCTGCGAGTTGTAACGTTGCTGGTAATACAGGTTGCTGGTGTTGGTAGTATCCTTAAAATGATGTTTGGCAGTCACTAATAAAACCTCTTTACCCGGATGGCTTTCATCAATATTTAAGCTCATTAGTCCGCTTGCTGGCTTGAGCAGTCCAGCTAAAACATTCAATAAAATTGTTTTACCCGAACCGCTGGGGCCCGCAATTAGCCAGTGCTCGCCGCTATTTATTGTTAAACTGACATTATGCAACAAAGTATGCTGCTGTATGCGTAGGGTAATATCTTTTAGTTCGATTAAGGCCATAAGTAGTATTAAGCTGCGGCTGCAAGTATAAAAATTAAATGCCGCTAACGAACAAAACGCCGGGTTAAACCTTAAACAAAAAAACACGCTATGAAAGTACTGAATGCATTGTTAGGCGGTTTAGCTGGTGCCTGCGCGGTAACAGCGCTGCACCAATTAATAAAAAAGAACGATTCCGAAGCGCCACGGATGGATTTGCTGGGTATGGAATCGCTCACTAAAATATTGGATAAAGTCGGCATCGAACCGCCGGAAGGTAAAAAGTTATATTACCTGACGATGGGTGGCGACATCATCAGCAATAGTATTTACTATAGCGTGGCAGGCATAGGCGATACCAAAACGGTATTGAAAGGCGCTGCATCAGGATTGGCTGCAGGTTTAGGTGCTGTTTTATTACCCAAGCCTATGGGCCTGAATGAAAAACATAGTAACCGGACACGCGAAACTCAAATTTTAGCCGTGCTGTATTACTTAACCGGAGGACTGGTGTCATCAGCGGTGATGAAGTTATTGAATGGCAAGGATAAATCTACAGTCAGTATTGCCAAAGATAAAGCGAAGAAGTTAATTAACACCGCTATTTAAAACCAATAGTTGTAAAATGCAATTTAGAAAGATTTTATAGCTGTAATACCAACAAAATAAGAGCAAGGGTGTTGGTTTTTCACAGATATAATACTTATGAAATACAATTTTAATCTGATTCGCTCGAGCTCTGCAAGGCAGTGTTTAGCATCATTAGCTGTTGCTGCCGTATTTGGAGTAACTGCGTGTAACTCATCAAACAAAACCAAAACACCTTCGGACAGTTCATCGGTCGACAGCAGCGTAACCACCACCCAGACAACCGACGTGGTGAATAAAGGCGGCAGTCCGGATGATGTTAAACCCAAAGGTCCTAAACCGGCTTGGGGCACTGACATCAAACCTCAGATGCAGGCTGTCATTGAAAAATTGGTCAGCTATAATGATAAGCCAATACCACAATTAACCGCCGTACAAGCCCGTAAAAATCATACACCTACTGATGCGGTAAAAGATTTGATGAAGGAGTACAACATTCCGATGCCGGTAATGAAGGTAGATACGATGGGTAAAGAAATTCCGGTAAATGGCGGTAACGTACATATCAGAGTATATACACCACAGGGTGCTACCGGTCAGCTTCCGGTGATTGTATACTACCATGGCGGCGGTTTTGTAATTGCTAATATCGACGTATACGACTCGTCAGCTAAAGCCTTATCAGATCAGGTAGGAGCGGTAGTAGTATCGGTAGCTTATCGTTTAGCGCCAGAGCATCGCTTCCCAACTGCGCATAACGATGCCTTTGCAGCATACCAGTGGGTAGTTAACAATGCTGCTTCTATTAAAGGCGACCCTAAAAAGATTGCAGTAGTAGGCGAGAGCGCCGGTGGTAACCTGGCAACTAACGTAGCTATTATGGCACGCGATAAAAAAGTTCAGGCTCCGCTGCATGTAGTTAGTGTTTATCCTATTGCCAGTGCCGATATGTTCAGCGCTTCTTACAATAAATACATTGAGGCTAAACCGCTGGATAAAGCTATGATGATGTGGTTTACAAAAAATTACACCAATAACATGGCCGAGGCTAAAGACCCACGTTTGAACCTCGTTGCAGCTAACTTGAAAGGCTTGCCGGCCTTTACCATAATCAACGCCGAACTTGACCCATTACAGAGCGACGGCGAGATGTTAGAAAGTAAACTGAAAGCTGCCGGTGTTACGGTTGACCGTAAAGTTTATGACGGTGTAACGCATGAGTTTTTTGGCATGGGGGCCTTGGTACCCGAAGCTAAAGAAGCTTTGGGCTATGCAGCCAGTCAGTTAAAAGATGCTTTTAATAAATAAAAGCATAACAAATAAAAAACCTGCAAAACAAAAATTGCAGGTTTTTTATTTTATAAGCATCTACAAAAAACACATACATCTCACTATGAAAAAATTAAATATTGTAATGCTTATCGCGCTGGTAATGTCGTTAAGCAGTTGTGATGCCATCGGCACTATATTCAAAGCTGGCGCTTATACAGCCATTATAGGCATTGTTATTGTAATCGCCTTGATATGGTGGATTTTATCCATGTTCAGAGGCGGTGGTAGCAGTAATGTATAAATAAATTATTTTTCAATCCGATCATAAAAACAAAACCATGGAAAACACAGAGCAAACCGTAGAAACGTTAAACGATTTGATCAAAATACATAATGACCGCATTCAGGGTTATGAAAAAGCGATCAAAGACACACCAGAAGGCGATTCTGAATTAAAGCAGTTGTTCACTAATTTCATCGGCGACAGCCATAAATTTAAATTGGCTTTGGCTACCGAGGTGCAAACGTATGGCAAAGACATTGAGAACACTACCTCAAATAGCGGCGGTATCCACCGTACCTGGTTAAGTGTAAAAGCTTTTTTTACCGGCAACAGTGAGAAGAGCATTTTAGAAGAATGTGAGTTTGGCGAGGACGCTACACAAAAAGCTTATAAAACAGCTTTAGAAGAGGAGCGTCTGCCGGCCTATATTAAAGATATGCTAACTCAGCAGAACGTAACCTTACGTGCCGCACACGATAAAGTGAAAGCATTGCGCGATGAAGAACGTCAGCATGCATAACGTTGGAAACGCATCTACGCAAAAAAGCACACCCGCAACGGTGTGCTTTTTTGCGTAATCAAACGGGGTGTTATTCGTATATTGGCGCAAAAATAAGACAAAGCCTATTTCTGTTAATTGAACATCAAAAAACACATTAATGAAAAAAGTTATTTTAATAATGGCGCTTGCAGGCAGTGCATCTCTGTTAGGAGCTTGTAACGCCGGTAACTCCAGCAAAGACGCCGTTGATTCTGTTAAAAATCCTTACGATGTACCGTCTAATCACGATACCTCAAAAACAGAAACTTCAACCGGTGGTGCAACTTTACTGGACTATTCAGCCTCTGGAGGTACAACCATTCCTAAAGGCAAAGCCAGTGCACGCACAACCATGACCGCTCCGGCTGCCGCAGCTACTCCGGCACCAGCCGCCGCTGCCGATACCGCTAAAAAAGATTCCACCAAAAAATAAAGACAAATAAAAAACCCCGCTCAAAATGAACGGGGTTTTTTATTTGCTTAAAGCAGATATTACATTTTTTTAGCGGCAGTATCCATTTTAGCAGCAGTGTCCATTTTAGCAGCACTGTCAGTTTTAACAGTAGTATCCATTTTAGCAGCAGTGTCAACAGTTGCAGTTGAGTCAGCAGTTGAATCAGAAGTAGTTGAAGAACCAGAACCTTTACAAGCAACCATTGATGCAGAGATAGCTAAAGCTAAAAAGCCGAATTTGAAAGCGTTTTTCATTTTAATTTTTTTTATAAGTGATTAATAGTTTCTCTTTAATACCGGTAACCGTAAAAGGTAACCCACTTATTTGAAAAAAAATTCAAAAAAAGTTTTTTCCTGCTGCAAAAGCCTCATTATTACTGCTTTTTAGTTACCGTTTTTTTAACGACAGTTTTTTTAGTAATGGTGCGGCTTACGGTATCATCACTTGCAGGAGCAACTACAGTAGTGTCGCCAAGGCCCATTGTGTCAACGTGAGCGGCGGTATCTGTTTTGATGGTCGTATCAACAGTTGAATGTACTGAAACTGAAGAATCAACTTTGGTCGAATCGCCTTTGTTTTCTTTACCGTTACCGCCACAGGCTGTCAATGCGCTAGCTGCTATAGCCAACACCATGGTCATTTTTAATAGATGTTTCATAATTTGTAAGTGATCTGAAGTTTATTTTCTAATTGTATCAGTTTTCGTAGTATCAGTCGTTTGAGGCAGTGTGTCAACGGTAGAAGAGGTACCGGTATCAGATGGGTTAGTAGCAACCGAATCCAATTTGCCTTTGGGTGTGCCGCTGTAACAAGCCGTAAAACCGCTTACTACCAGTGCCAGCATCAGTGTTTTAAATAAGTTTTTCATTTTTGCAGTGGTTAAGTTTTATGTTAATCCGCCGCGGTTAAAAAAGTAACCCTAACTTATTTGCTTTAAATTTTTTTTTATGAACAATGGGTTACAATTTAGCAAAAACAGTATTAAGTAGTGAGTAAAGCAGTAAACAGTTCAGCACCAACGGATAGCGAAGTGGTATTTGGCATACTTAACGACTCGGATATTATCCTGAAGCGTTTGTATGTAGCTTATTTCCCGATGGTGCTGCAATTGGTCATCAATAATAATGGTACAGCGGATGATGCAAAGGATGTATATCAGGAAGCCATTATCGTTCTTTATAATAAGGTTAAAAGCGGCAAGTTTGAGCTGAGCAGTAAACTGAAAACTTTTTTGTATTCGGTTTGCCGCAAGTTGTGGCTTAAACGGCTTACCCAATTAAGCAGGTACGGTGGAGATATCAAAGACTTTGAAGAATACCTGCCGGTTGAGGAAGAAGGCGATTTGCATACCGAGCGCGATATACAGTTCGAAAAAATGGGAGCTGCGCTGCAGTTGCTGGGCGAGCCGTGTAAAACCATTATAGAGGATTTTTATATTCATAACCACTCAATGCAGGATATCTGCGAGCGTTTTGGTTATACCAATGCTGACAATGCTAAAACTCAGAAGTATAAATGCCTGCAAAGGCTGAAGAAATTATTTTTTCAGCAGAACTGAAAGGAAATAAGGATGAGTGACCACCAACTGATTGAATTAATTGAACGCTACCTGAGCGGCGACATGAGCGTTGAAGAACGTGAGCGTTTCGAATCTATGCGCCGGGATAATGCGGCCATAGAAAGCCGTATTGAGGAGCATGCCCATTTTACCGGCTTATTAAAGCAGTATGGCAAACGTGTGGAACTCGAAAAACGCCTGAACGAGATTCACCAGGAAATTGACGTGCACACGCTGGCTGAGGAGCTTACCGTTCATCCAAACTGGGTAGTAAAGCTATGGCGTAACCATCACTCTAAAATTTCGGTTGCTGCTTCTATAGCTCTATTTGCTGTAGTGGCTACTTTGTACTTAACCGGTAGTTTTAATAAAAGCACAACCAGCTACATTGCTCTCCGCCGCGAAATGCAAAGCATTAAACGTACCGCCGAAAACGCAGAACGTAACAACAAAGCTATCCTCCACGATATAAAATCAAGTAAACGCGTTATCGGTAGTGGTTCATTTGCCGGTTCGGGTTTCGCTTTAACAGCCAGTGGTTACATTGTAACTAACTATCATGTGGTTAGAAACGCTGATTCAGTTTATGTACAAAACGAGGCTGGAGATTCCTATCGCACTAAAATAGTATATACTGAGCCTGCTTACGATATCGCTGTGCTAAAAATTGACGATGCCTCGTTTTCCAAATTCAATAACTTGCCGTATAGCTTCCGCCGTTCAAAGAGCGATGTTGGTGAGGACCTTTATACGGCAGGCTTTCCCGCTGACTCTTTGGTTTTAGGCAGAGGATATTTAAGTTCCGCTAACGGATTAAACGGTGATACAGTGGCTTATCAGGTTTCGTTGCCAGTCAACCCAGGCAATAGCGGCGGCCCGGTGCTCGATGCTAAGGGTAATATAGTTGGTGTAATCAGTGGGAAACAAAGCCAGGCAGAAGGTGCCGCGTACGCTATAAAGTCCAAATATTTATTTAGGGTAGCCAAAGAGATTACCAAAGACTCGACCGAGAACAAGGTTATTTTAAACAATAAGAGCAGCCTGAACGGTTTAAACCAAGCTCAACAATTCAGCAAAATACGCAACTATATTTTTATGGTGAAAGTTTATAATTGATTTCAGTGTATACTCTGCTTACAAAGGCTTTTTCGAAAGAAAAGGCCTTTGTTATTTTGATGCATTGAGCATTAATAATGTTGGAACACGTTTTAGTATTTTGTACAGTTGATACTGAAACAGGTTCCGGGAAACAATGTTACAAACAAGTGATATGCTTAAGTGCCTTAATTGTTACCTTTGCCCAACTATACTACTTTAAACATGGATGCTGAACAACAACTCTCAGTGCTGCTCCAGGATGACCGTTTAGCTG
>CAJYSL010000264.1 GCA_913777515.1 uncultured Mucilaginibacter sp. | reverse complement strand
GCCTAAAGAACTGGCTTTTACGTTACAAAAACCATCGCCCGAGCGTTTGCAGGAATTACAGCCGGGCCATTTGTTTTATATTGATATTGGTATCTGGCTATTTAGCCCCAAAGCGCTGAAACTGTTATTTGACCGTTGCGGTTGGGATGAGGCTACCCAAAGTTTTGCTAATGGCGTACCATCGTTTTACGACATGTACACCACTTTCGGGCAGGCCTTGGGTAAAAACCCAACGCTCATAGATGATGAAATTAATGCGCTTACTGTGGCCGTGGTGCCATTGCCTAAAGGTGAGTTTTACCATTTTGGCACCAGTGCTGAATTAATTGAATCGACCAGTAAGCTGCAAAACCTGGTAAAAAATCAGGAAGAGATATGGCAAAACAAAATTAAGCCAACACCGGAGCTCTTTACTCAAAATGCGATTACCCACGTCGAGCTGACCAGCCAAAACAGCCAGTTATGGATTGAAAACAGCTATGTTGGCCCGCACTGGGAGTTGAGCCAAAAACATATCATCACCGGCGCACCCGAAAACGATTGGAAATTAAAGCTACCTGCAGAAACCTGTCTGGATTTTATCCCGGTAGGCGAAGGCAAACAATGGGTAGTACGGGTGTATGATTTTTATAACCCCCAGTTGCCAAAGCGCGGCGTAAATGCCGACCATCAATTTAATGCTGAAGATTGGTTTTACGAACCGGCTTACCAGGTATTTGACGAAAGTGAACTGACGGAAGCCAATATCCAATACCTGATTGATAATCCTTTTAGCTACGTAGGTAGCCATCGTCCGCTGATTAGTGCGGCTGATTTGGCTAACGAAGTAAATCTTTTTAGGCAGTATGCTCAGCGTAATGCTTATCTCAACAAGAACATGATGGCGCTGGCTGATAACTGGAAGCGTTCCGTTTTTTATCAGTTGGATTTAAAGCATGCGGCCAGTATTTTTAAAAAGAATAATTTACCACTCCCTGCCGAGTTACCGGCTGATGCGCCTTTGCTAACTCGTTTGCACGACCAGATGTTCAGGGCCGAAGTGTTATCCGGTTCCGGCGATGGGGCAAAAGAGGCTCAAGCTAAAATACATGAGGGTAAAGCTTTCAGCTTGTTAGGCGAAACAATCATTGAAACCGCTAAGGCCGACCTGGCCGAACCGGTATTGAATGTGATGTCTGACCAGATTGTATGGGGCCGTAGCCCAATCAGGCTCGATTTAGCCGGTGGCTGGACAGATACGCCACCTAACTGCCTCATCAATGGTGGTAAAGTGGTAAACCTGGCGGTTGAACTAAACGGGCAGCCGCCGCTGCAGGTTTTTATTAAACCTTGTGAGGATTTCGTGATCACTCTGCGTTCTATTGATTTGGGTGTAAAGGAAGACATTACCACCTTTGAGCAACTGAACGATTATAACACCGCAATAGGTTCGGCTTTTAGTATACCCAAAGCTGCTTTATGTTTGGCCGGGTTTAACCCGGAGTTTTCGGCGGTAAAGTATAATACGCTGGCCGAACAGTTGCAGGCATTCGGTTCGGGCATCGAGATATCTTTGCTGGCTGCCATTCCTAAAGGTTCGGGCTTGGGTACAAGTTCTATTTTAGCCAGCACCGTATTAGGCACCCTAAGCGATTTTTGCAACCTGAAATGGGACAAGTACATGATTTGCTCGCGTACCCTGGTACTTGAGCAAATGCTGACTACTGGTGGTGGTTGGCAGGACCAGTATGGCGGTGTTTTTGGCGGTATTAAACTGCTGGAAAGCAAGCCGGGCATCATTCAGGAGCCAACCGTTCGCTGGGCTCCCGACCATTTATTTGCCGACCCTATGGCGTCGTCTACCATACTGCTCTATTACACCGGTATTACCCGCATGGCTAAAAATATACTGGCTGAGATTGTAAAAGGCATGTTTCTGAACGGGAACCGTTACCTGCGCATATTGGAAGAGATGAATCATCATGCTGAAAAAACTTTCGAAGCATTCCAGTATGGTAATCTGAATAATATAGCCCTGTCTATCGGCAAAAGCTGGATACTTAACCAGCGTTTGGATAGCGGCACTAACACGCCCGAAACGCAAGCTATCATTGATTTGATTGCCGAACACATCATTAGCTGTAAGCTTTTAGGAGCCGGCGGCGGTGGTTATATGCTCATTTTTGCCAAAGATGCCGAAGCTGCATCGCGTGTGAAAGCTATTTTAACCACAAACCCGATTAACAAAAGGGCTCGTTTTGTAGATTGGGCCGTATCGCCCGATGGCTTCAAAGTATCCAGGAGTTAACTAAAATTTTGATTAGAAAGACCTTTCCATGTACTTAGAAAGGTCTTTTTTGTTTAGTGCTGTTTCAACTCAACATAATGAAGAAGACAATATTGCTGCTAATCGTTTTGTGTTTTTGCTTAGGCGCAAAGGCTCAGTACACCAGCTTATCGGCAAACGAGATAGTGGCGCTGAAAGCTGCTGTTAAGTCTGATAGCAAGATAAGCGCACAATATCAAATAATAGAACGGGAGGCACAGAAGGTCCTCACCGAAGCACCTAATCCTATTGAAAAAATAACGTCCGAAGGTTTACTGATGGGAAACCCGGCTAAAACAGCCAGTTTAAAAGCCGTAGAAGATGCATCTAAAATTTACGCGTTGGCCCTGGTTTACCGGATGTCTGGCAATCAAACTTATTTGAGCAAGGCGCAGGATTATTTACTGGCCTGGGCCAAGCTCAACAAAGCTACCGGCGACCCGATTGATGAAACCAAACTGGAGGACATATTTACCGGTTACGACTTGATTAGAAATGAAGTTTCGCCACAACAACGGCAAGTTATTGACAGCTGGCTGAACAGTATATTGCAGGCCGAATTGACATCTAAATATGCTGCTCCCGGTAAAATGACGTCCAGAAACAACTGGAATTCGCACCGGATTAAAATTATGACGCAGATAGCCTATACCATACATGCAAACAATTATCGTGATACCATTAATAAAGAGTTAGAGAAGCAAATAAATCAAAACCTTTATGCCGACGGCTCAGGACTTGACTTTGAGGAGCGCGATGCCTTGCATTATCATGTGTATACCCTTGAGCCATTGCTCAAAGCACTGATAGTGGTTAACCGGGCCACAGGCAAAAATTATTATACCTACGAGTCGCCGTCAAAAAGCTCAGTGCAAAAATCTGTCAATTTTTTGCTGCCTTTCGTTACAGGTGAAAAAACACATGGTGAATTTACTAACAGCAAAGTGAAGTTTGACCGCGATAGGGCCGCCAATGGCGAAAAAGGATATGCTCCGGGTAGCTTATTTGAGCCACGCAACGGTATCATTGTGTTTTCGCTGGCTGCCTATTTTGACCGGGCCAATGCCTTAAAAGTGATTGAAAAAGCCGGTGGTAAAGATTATATGGACTGGCAGCTGGTACTCAACAAAGTGAGACAGGAGCCCCAATAAAAAAAAGCAGCGCCTGCATGATATTTGCCGACGCTGCTTTTATAAAGTTTACACCGAATGGTAATTATTCAAAATACTCTTTCATCCGTTCGAAAAAGCTCTTCTCGTTTTTGCCAGGGTTGGGCTTGAAGTTAGGAGAGTTTTGCAGTTTCTCCAGCAAATCCCGCTCTTCGCGGCTCAAAGCTTTCGGTGTCCAGATGTTGATGTGTATCAATTGGTCACCACGGTGATAGGAATTCACTTCGGGCACTCCTTTGCCTTTTAAGCGTAAAATACGTCCGCCCTGGGTTCCGGCTTCAATTTTAATTTTGGCTTTGCCATCAATGGTAGGCACTTCAACGCTGGTACCTAACGCGGCATCCACAAAGTTAACGTGCAGGTCGTAAATGACGTTGTTGCCATCACGCTTCAGCGTTTCGTGCGGAATTTCCTCAATCAAGATAATCAGGTCGCCGGGTACACCGCCACGCGGGGCTGCGTTACCTTTACCGCTCATGCTTAACTGCATGCCTTCGCTTACACCGGCAGGTATATTAATGCTGATGGTTTCTTCGCCTCTAACTACGCCGTCGCCGTGGCAAACATTACATTTTGAGGTGATGGTGCTGCCTTCGCCGTTACAGGTAGGACAGGTGCTGGTAGTTTGCATCTGGCCCAAAATAGTATTAGTTACCCTACGCACGGCACCCGAACCACCACAGGTTTTACAAGTTTGGAAGGATGATTTGTCTTTAGCGCCGGTGCCATCACAGGTATTACAAACTACCTGTTTGTTTACTTTTATTTTCTTTTCAACGCCGTTGGCAATTTCTTCGAGCGTTAAACGTACTTTGATACGCAGGTTGGTGCCACGGGCTACCCTGCGACCACCGCCGCCTTGTTGCCTGCCGCCGCCACCGCCGCCAAAAAAGCCTTCGAACGGACTACCGCCGCCAAAAATATCGCCAAACTGGCTGAATATGTCGTCCATATTCATGCCGCCACCGCCGTAACCGCCACCGTTGGCCGATTGTGCGTTAGCTGCATGACCAAACTGGTCATAACGCTGGCGTTTGTCGGGCTTACTTAAAACCTCGTAAGCCTCGGCTGCTTCTTTAAATGATTCTTCGGCAGCCTTATCGCCCGGGTTTTTATCCGGGTGATACTTAATGGCCATTTTGCGATAAGCTTTTTTAATTTCATCCTCGCTGGCTCCTTTAGATACACCCAGTATATCGTAATAATCTCTCTTTGCCATGTCTGTTTATATCAGGGAGTAAAGGGTTGAATAGGCACCATGAGAGATTAAGTCTTTAATCAATAGTTTACTATTCAAACTTCACTCGTGTTTTAATCAATAATATCAGTCTTTCACTAATCCTGTCTGCACCTGTACAGTTACGCGCCTACCACCACTTTGGCAAACCGAACCACTTTATCATTCAGGTAATAACCTTTTTCCAGTTCGTCTACCACTTTGCCCTTCAGGTCATCGGTAGGGGCCGGTATGTTGGTAATCGCCTCATGAATGTCAGCATCAAACGTGGTGCCTTTGGCGTCCATCTCTTTCAAGCCCTTTTGAGTCAGGATGCTTTTTAATTTAGACTGTACCAGCAACACGCCTTCTTTTACGGCATTAATGTCGGTAGCGTTTTCTATAGCTTTCACTGCACGCTCAAAATCGTCAATTACAGGCAGCAGCGAAACAATTACTTCTTTACCGGCAGTTTGCAGCAACTCCACACGCTCTTTAGTAGTGCGGCGTTTATAATTGTCAAACTCAGCGTATAAACGCAGGTATTTATCGTTAGCAAGCGCCAGGTCTTCTTTCAATTTTACTTCGGCAGAAGGCTCGGTGGCAGCTTCGCTGGTATTCACATTAAGCTCGTCGGCCAAAGGGTTTTCGGCCTGTTCTTCGGGTTGGGTGTTTTCGGTATTCACGTTGTTTAAATCTTCAGTAGTAGGTTCTTCCTGCTTCTTATTTTTGTTAAACATGTCTTTAAAGTTCATGATGATAGTGCAAATCAAGTACCTTGCCATTGCTGCAAAGCAGTC
>CAJYSL010000263.1 GCA_913777515.1 uncultured Mucilaginibacter sp. | reverse complement strand
GACATGGTTATAATCCGGTTCAATAGCCACGGTAATACTATCAGCCGTTTTTTTGGCCTGACTGTACGTCGCCAGCGGCAGCAAACCCATTACGGCCACTATATTTATAAAAGCAACACAATGTTTTCTTAAGAGCATCGAGATATAATTGGCTGGTTGTTTAGTGTAAAAATTGGAACCGCCCTTGAATTTAAGCTATAACACAAATCTCCTGTTTTTGTGCGAACCGCAGAGCACTTCGGGTATAATTTTTATTAACAGCATTAGGGATAGTTTACGATATTTTACTCTTTGTAGTTTTACTTTGGCTAAACAATTAATTAATTGGGCTACTCAATAGTTAATTTAACTGTTTTAAATAGCAATTCCACCTTTTGCCATACCTTTTGAAATAGCAGTGTTACATCCTATAAAGTTCTGATGATTAAGAATTACATGAGCGTTTTCACCTTGCAAATTAGCCATTATAAAATTTCATAACACATTCTATCTCTGTTTGAGGTTTAACTCTTGAATAATAATTAAAGAGTTATCATGATTGTTAATTACAAACAGCAAGGGTGGGAAATTATAACACAACGCGCTCATGGCGTGCTGGCGGCACAACTGGCAGCACACTGGGCGGTTAAAGAAAGACCGCAGCGCTGGACAGAAACCTTGCTGGCTATTGCCGAGCACGACGATGCCCGTACCGAACTGGAATCAAACAATCTGCTAACCCCGCAGGGCGGTCCCCTCAACTTTGACATGCAGCTATTCGACCCGGAGCATTGTCGTTGCCTGGGCAACTTTTCGCTGTCTAAAAGCCGTTACATTGCTTTACTCACCTCCATGCACATGGATTTTTTGTATAAGAAAGAAATAGACAGTAACCCGTTGGTTAAATCCTTTTTGCAGGAACAGGCCAGGCTGCAAAAACAATGGCGCGAAGATTTAAACATCAGCCAAACGGAAGCCAATCGTATTTATCATCTGCTGGAGTGGTGCGATGCCTGCTCATTATTACTTTGCCGCAACGAGGTGCAGCCCGAGCAGCGGGATATTGAAGTAAGCCAGGGCCCGGCCAAACGAAGATATAAAATGCAACAATTATCCGAGGGTCAGCTAACCATTAAGCCCTGGCCTTTTGACACTGATAGCTTTGAGGTAAGGGTAGAAAAACGGTTATTACAGCAGCTACAGTTTAACAACAACGACGAATTTAAAGCTTGCTTTTTAGCAGCGCCGGTAACCGAAATGGTTTGGCAACTGGTAAAACCTTAACCTATATACCCAATACCTGCTTTAGCTTCACATACCCGGTTTTACTTACCGGTATGCGGGCGCCGGATTTAAGGATAGCCAGGTGAGTATCTTTTTCGTAAGGGTCGATACGGGTAATTTCTGATATGCGAATGATGTATGAGCGATGCACCCGTACAAATTGCCGTGCATCCAGCGTTTGCTCAAAAAAGCTCATGGTTTTATTTTTCAAAAACGAGCCCTCGGCGGTGTGTATGCTTACGTAATCATCGTCAGCTGCCAGGTATTCCACATCGTGCACCGGGATAATTTTAACTTTGGTACCTGTTTTTACCACAATACGCTCGTGCTGCGCGGGCGATTGCGAAGCGCTGTCTAACAAAGCTTCGGTAGCTTTGGCTGCAGGCGCCGTGCCGCTTTGCGACAGGTATTTCTCTACCGCTTTATTGAAACGGTCGCGGCTGAAAGGTTTTAACAGATAATCTACTGCATGGGCTTCAAAAGCTTTGATGGCGTATTCATCAAAAGCGGTAGTAAAGATTACCTGGGGTGGCTGTTCTACCAGTTCCAGCATTTCAAAGCCGTTTATCTTAGGCATTTGTACGTCCAAAAAAATCAAATCGGGCTGATACTGCATAATCGCCTTGATGCCTTCAAAACCATCTCCACACTCCTGCATTACCTGCAACTGATTGTTAAAGGGCTGTAAATATTCCAGCACTACCATGCGGGCCAATGGCTCATCATCAATAATCAGTACGCGCTTCATGCCTGGGGTATCTTTATCATGATGGTAAATATATCATCATTTTGGAAAGTTTCAACCAGGTCGTTGCGGGCAAACAGCAAATAAAGGCGGCGCTCTATCCCCCGTATACCAAAACCTGTACCGTGTCGCGGCCGGGCGGTTTGTGGGTCGTAAGGGTTTTGCACCACGACAGACAGGTAGCTGTCTTCCATCTCGGCGCGGATGCTGATGGTTACTTCGCCGGTGGTATCGTATAAACCGAATTTAATGGCATTTTCAACAATGGGCTGCAACAACAATGGCGGTAACATGCTTTTGTTACAACGGTCGTCGCAGCTGATTTCTGTTTGCAAACGATGCCCGAAACGTACCTTTTCAATATCCAGGTACAGGTTCAGGTGCTGCAATTCCTCGCTTAACGTTACCTGCTGCTGGTCATCCTTTTTTAGCGTACCGCGTAAAAAGTCAGACAGCTGGTGTATCATCCGGCGGGCTTCATCAGGTTTAAAACCAATTAGTGCATTGATGGAGTTTAGGCTGTTAAATAAAAAGTGAGGTTGCAGTTGCTGCCGAAGATTATAAAGTTCGGCATCTCGGGCCAGCTTTTCGGCTTCGGTTTTGCGCTTTTCGTTTTCTTTCTGGTCTTGCTGTACATACCAAATCAGGCTTATCATGGCCATCCAGCCAATGGCCAAAAAGCTGGTGACGAACCTTAAAACGAGTGACTGCCGTAAAAATACACGGAAGGTATCGCCAACGTTTAAGTAAGGTAACACCCACCAAACTGCTGCCGTACAAGCCACGGCCAGCACCAAACACCATATCAGCAAATTGATATAGCTGCCTTTACCCGGCTGGTAATAACGCAGGTTGTTGTCAATAAGCCAGCAGGCGGCGCCAAGCGGCACAATGCTCACGGCACTATCAACAGCGGCCACATACCAATCAAAGCCGAAATCGTGTATCAAATATAAATGAGCGGCCATCCAGGTAACCCCGCCGATGACCAAAGCGAGGTTAAACCTTCTAAATACCGTTAATGAAGCAGCCATTTAATAGAATTGTAAATTGAGGTTGAGTTGAAATTTGCTTTTTGACTATCCTACCGGAGCAGCAAAAAAGGCAATAATTAACTTTAAAATAGTGTAAATGCTGACGATGATGAGATACCAGTTCATGATTGCTGTATTTTAAAGGTTAAAAACTACGTACATCTACTCCTCCAAAAATGGATGTACCTTTCAATACCAATATTTTATCAGGGCTTTGGGCTCCTGCGTTGCTGAAGCGTTTGTCATCTATGCCGGCAAATATGGCGGCAATATCTGAGCGTACCTGCCAGTGCGGAGGTACCAGTAATTTTACGCCGCCAAACACCTGGGTAATATCAATCATCACAATACCGTTGATGTCGGCACGGGTAAAATCAAGTTCGGCACCACCGAATATGTTTACAATTTCGCCTCCTTTAAAATCTTTGGAAAGGATAGTTTTCTTAATGCCGCCAAATACAGAAACGGCATCCAGGTAATTATCTCCAAGCGGGTCATTAGCAAAAGCTTCCTGGTTAGGTTCAGTGCCTTCGGGCTTTACTACATAGTCGGCCTCGGGAGCAAAATCAAATTTTATATCTTCCTTTTTTTGTGCCCATTTTTTCATGTTGGCCGGCGTTTGATTGCGCTTGATG
>CAJYSL010000262.1 GCA_913777515.1 uncultured Mucilaginibacter sp. | reverse complement strand
CCTTTACGTGAACGTGGGTGACCACCAGATGAACGGCCTTCACCACCACCCATAGGGTGATCAACAGGGTTCATTGCTACACCACGAACGCGTGGACGACGACCTAACCAACGCTTGCGACCAGCTTTACCTAAAACTTCGTTCGCTTTCTCAGAGTTAGAAGCGGTACCGATGGTAGCTAAGCAGGTAGCCAGGATCATACGGGTCTCGCCTGAAGGCAATTTGATGATAGCATATTTGCCATCACGAGCCGATAGTTGAGCGTATGTACCGGCCGAACGAGCGATGATACCGCCCTGACCTGGGTTAAGTTCGATGTTATAGATGATAGAACCTAATGGGATGTTCTTCAAAGGTAAAGTGTTACCTACCTCTGGAGGCGAACCAGCACCTGACAGAACGATCTGACCTACGGTCAAACCTTCTGGAGCCAGCATATACCTTTTTTCACCATCAGCATATACCAAGAGAGCGATACGGGCCGAGCGGTTCGGGTCATACTCGATAGTTGCTACAGTAGCAGGGATATCGAACTTGTTACGTTTGAAATCGATCAAACGGTATGACTTTTTGTGACCGCCACCTAAATAACGCATGGTCATTTTACCACTGTTATTACGGCCACCTGACTTTTTATGCGCTACTACTAATGATTTTTCAGGAACGTTAGTTGTAACGTCAGAGTAATCAGCACCTACCCTGAAACGGGTACCCGGGGTTACCGGTTTAAATCTTTTAACTGCCATTTCTCTTGTTATATAGTGCTATAAAAATCTATTGTTTCACCATCCTTTAAAGTGATGATCGCTTTCTTGTAAGCAGCTGGCCTACCGGTCACTGTACCTGCTTTAGTGTAGCGGCTCTTCAATTTGCCGGCATATTTCATAGTGTTAACTGCTGTTACAGTTACACCGAACATTGCTTCAACTGCTGCCTTAATTTGGATCTTATTCGCCTTAGGGTCAACTTTAAAAGCATAACGGTTAAGTTTCTCGGTCAACAGAGATACTTTCTCGGTAAGTAGTGGTTTTTTAAGTATTTCCATAATTACTTAGCGAATGCTTCCTCCAGAGTTTTAACAGAACCTGCAGTAAGTAACAGTTTACCGGCGTTCAACACGTCATAAGTGTTCAATTGGTCGGCAGTAATGACCTTGGCTTTTTTCAGGTTTCTGCTTGATAAATAGATATTGTTGTTAGCAGCAGGCAGTACCAATAAGGTCTTCTCGTTGCTGATGTTAAGATCAGCTACCAGTTGTACGTAATTTTTGGTCTTTACAGAATCGAAGTTGAAGTCTTCTAAAACTACGATGCTGTTCTCCTGAGCTTTGTAGGTAAGGGCTGATTTACGAGCCAGTTGCTTAAGCTTTTTGTTCAGCTTGAAGCTATAATCGCGCGGTTGCGGACCGAATACACGGCCACCACCGTTGAACAAAGGCGATTTGATGCTACCCGCACGGGCGCCACCTGTACCTTTTTGTTTATGTAATTTGCGGGTCGAGCCAGCAATTTCGTTACGCTGCTTTGCTTTGTGCGTACCTTGACGTTGGTTAGCTAAGAACTGCTTAACGTCAAGATAAATAGCATGATCGTTAGGTTCGATAGCGAAAACGGCATCAGACAGTTGCACCTTGGCACCTGTTTCTTTTCCTGATACATTTAATACGTTGATCTCCATCTTATTTATCCACAATTACGAATGAACCCTTAGCTCCTGGGATGGAACCTTTAACAACCAGCAAGTTTTGCTCAGCGAATACTTTAACTACTTCAAGGTTCTGTACTTTAACACGTACGTTACCGGTTTGACCAGCCATGCGCATACCTTTAAATACGCGTGAAGGCCATGATGAAGCACCGAGTGAACCTGGAGCGCGTAAACGGTTGTGCTGACCGTGGGTTTGCATACCCACACCGCCAAAACCATGACGCTTTACAACACCCTGAAAACCCTTACCTTTTGAGGTACCAACCACATCCACAAAATCTCCGGCGGCGAAAATATCAACGGTAACAGTGTCACCTAATGATTTTTCGTCTTCGAAGGTCTTGAATTCAACCAGCTTACGTTTTGGCGTAGTGCCGGCTTTCTGGAAATGGCCTTTTAGGGGAGCAGAGGTGTTTTTTTCTTTCTTCTCGTCATATGCAAGCTGAACAGCTGCATAACCGTCTGTATCAACAGACTTAACGTGAGTAACCACGCAAGGGCCAGCTTCGATCACAGTACAAGGGATATTCTTGCCTGCTTCGTCGAAAATGCTGGTCATTCCTACTTTTTTACCAATAATTCCTGACATTTTCTTAATTAATTTGTTTTGCCCATCGAAGCAGTAGGGCTTCGTTCAAGGCATTTTCCCGGTTTAAGGGACGGCAAAGATAGGAATTTTTAATTATGTGTCAAATAGTTACGGAATTATTTTTGGTAGTTTTTAGCATTGATTATCAGCAGAAATGAATTGAATTTAAAGCTGCGTTTTGAAATGAGATTGTGATGACGGCGCGACAGGGCAAAGTGGTTCGAAAAACTTGTTTTATACAAGCCAGTATATTGGCCTACCTGTTACTTTTTCATCAACTCGCCTACCCTACCGACACTTTGTTTCCGGACTTCAGTTCTTAGCATAAAAATGATAACCTTATTGATTGCAATGCTTCTTCATTGACTAAGCTTCATAACTTTGCTGTTAGCAATTGATTATTCTTATGTTTAAAAGATTTATACTTTTCACAGCTTTGGCGGCAGGCTCGCTTAGCGGTTTTGCGCAGAATGCACTTTATATGCCACGCGATATACAGAACGCCTTTAAAAAAGGCACCCGCTCGCCCGATGGTAAGCCCGGGAAAAACTACTGGCAAAACCATGCCCGCTATGATATTCATGTCACCGCCGCTCCGCCTAATCGCAATATCAAAGGTACAGAAGGCATTACCTATTTTAATGATAGTCCCGATACGTTGCGCAGCTTAAATATGAAGTTAATTTTGAATGTACATCGCCCCGGCGCAGTCCGGCTTTCGCCTGCCCAACCAGACTATCTTACTTCGGGTATGCAGATTGACACTTTTATGGTGAATGGCCAGCAGTCTGTTGCATGGAACAATGAGCAGGCGGCGGCAACCAATCAGAGAGTTCGGCTTGCTAAACCTCTGCTGCCGCATGACTCGCTTAAACTGAATATTGCCTGGCACTACGAAATATCCAAAGAAAGTAACCGCGAAGGCATGATTGATGCAACTACTTATTACCTGGCTTACTTTTATCCGCGGGTTTCGGTATATGATGACTATAACGGCTGGGACTATCTTCCGTTTAATGACGCGCTGGAGTTTTACAGCGATTTTAACGACTATAACCTGAAGGTAACGGTGCCGGCTAACTACCTGGTTTGGGCCACTGGTACACTGCAAAATGCCGCCCAGGTGTTGCAACCCGAATACGCTAAATGCCTGCAGGCTTCTTTCAGCAGCGATTCGACCATACACGTAGCTACCGCGCAGGACCTGGCCGCTAAAAAGATTACTAAGCAAGGCACCAACACCTGGATATGGACTTCGAATCATATCACTGACGTAGCGCTGGGATTGAGCGACCATTATGTGTGGGATGCCGCTAGTGTGGTGGTTGACAAAGCCACCGGCCGCCGCGCAAGCATGCAGGCCGCTTTTGCAGATAGTTCGGCCGATTTTCATCATTCGGTGCAAAATGGTCGCAACAGTTTGAGCTATTTTTCGACCAGCTGGCCGGGTGTGCCTTACCCCTTCCCTAAAATGACAGCATTTCAGGGCTTTGCCGATATGGAGTACCCGATGATGGTTAATGACAGCCATACCGATGACCTGCGTTTTGCGCAGTTTGTGCAGGACCATGAAATTGCGCATACGTATTTTCCGTTTTACATGGGTATCAACGAAACCCGTTATGGTTATATGGATGAAGGTTGGGCTACCACATTTGAGTATTTGATTGGCAAAGCCGAAGTGGGCCAGGCGGCAACGGATAAGCTTTATAAAAACTTTCGGGTTAACCGCTGGGCTCATGACCCATCCAGCTACGAGGACTTACCTATTATTACACCCACCAGCGAATTAACCATGGCTGCCGGTAACAACGAATATGGTAAAGCATCCCTAAGCTATTTGGCTTTAAAAGATATGTTGGGCGATGAACTCTTTAAGAAAGCGCTGCACACATACATGGATAACTGGCACGGCAAGCATCCTATCCCGTGGGATTATTTTAATTCTATGAATGCAGGCTCGGGCCGTAACCTTAATTGGTTTTTCAATAACTGGTTTTTCACTAATGGCTACATAGACCTGGCTATTGATAAGGTAGCCAAAACAACAATCGGCACCAATATCACCATTAAAAACATCGGCGGCTTTGCGGCTCCGTTCGATGCCGTGATTAACTACACCGATGGCTCATCAGAAACTATTCACCGCACATCAGCTTTTTGGGAAAATAACCAAAAGCAGGCAACGCTGGTACTTAAAGGTAAAAAAGCGGTTAAGTCGGTTAAGCTTGACAGTGGTATTTTTATGGATGCCGACGAAAGCAATAATACTTGGAACGTTAAATAACTTTTTAGCTATTTTTATAAACGACGAAGCAGGCAATTTTCTATTTGCCTGCTTCTTTTGTTTTTAAATATTAGTAAGAAGAAATATAACCTTACTTCATCATCAGTTTTCTAATCATGTCGGCACTTTGTTTCTGGCCTTCCGGTAAACGGTCGCCGAAGAAAGCCTGTACCTGGTTGAAGTGCTTCTTATACCCTTCCATATCGCCGTAGGTGATGATGGACGACCATTCCCTCACGGCTGAATGGAACTCAAGGTCATCCCCCCGGATAGATTTATCATGTATAGCAGTCTGGATAGACTCCTCGAGCAATTCTTCATTTTTAAATAAATATTCGGCAATGCCCAAACGCAGCCGGAACGGTGGTGTCTGACCAATGAGATTATCATAAGGATTAACACCCAAATGATGCCAGGCATCTACCATACTTAATATACTTAAATGCGAATTAGGCTTTCGTTCCTGGGCGCTGCCGTGAAAAGCAAATTCGTCCATTACGGTATCATTCAACATGATGGGCTGCCGGCTTTCATGAAATACAAAATCGCGGGCTTTGTATAACC
This sequence comes from uncultured Mucilaginibacter sp., assembly GCA_913777515.1. Taxonomy (GTDB): domain Bacteria; phylum Bacteroidota; class Bacteroidia; order Sphingobacteriales; family Sphingobacteriaceae; genus Mucilaginibacter. Next base: position 5,952 of record CAJYSL010000262.1, on the reverse strand, counting down.
GCTGCCTGAAGGCATGTTCATCCTCCTTTATCATCAGCTTAAACAACTCCGACTCGGATTGCGCGTAGCGCTTTACCTGTTGCCGGGCATATGGGTTTAAAATAGCCAGGCCCGCATATACGTGCGCTTTATAACTGAATATCCTTAGAGTGATTAATATTTTCACGTTATCAATTCCGCCCAGGTAAGAAGCGTTTTCCCAGGGGAAGAAACCTGCAGACGCCCAGGCAGTACCCATACTCTCGAAACCTACGTGAGTTACGGCCTGCGTGTCAGCTACAATCTGGTCGTGCTCATGGTAATCGGCCAGTTCAACAATACTCGAGCCTACGGCCATAAACAAATCGTACATACGCTGGTAAGCTTCCTTATCGGTACGGTAAGGAATAAGTACCAGGTTTTGCCCGGCAGGTTCAAATGCTCCACCATGCATCGCATGAAAGGTGACAATCTGAACATCATCAGGCAAATATTTATTAAAGATGGCAATCTCCGGATGCTTTACTGAAGTTTGTCCGGCTACAATAGCGCCGTATTTGATAGACCCCGAAGTTTCGGCCACAACCCTTTCCATGTGTTCAGCCTCTACCGAATATATGAGCAAGTCGCTTGTACGGGCTACCTGTTTGCCATCTTCCATCACGCGGATGTGGTAGGGCGTCAGGTCGGCTTGTAATGCATCATAATTTTGCGGCAAATCGCAGCCGCAAACAGTGTATCCGGCCTTAACAAAAGCCTTGGCGTATACCTTGCCCATATCGCCCAAACCTATAATTCCGATGTTCATGACCGCTAATATAAATATGGTTTGGTAAATTACGTGCGGTTAACCTATATTCGTTAGCAAGCTTATAAACCAGCTTTACCAAGCTTAGCTGCTGTTGGGCAACTTGTTAGCAATACGGTTAACTGATTTTTGCATCTATAATTTACTTTGATATTATGAAGAACAGGTATATCATGAGTGCTTTTGCACTGCTTTTATTAGCAACGAGCCTGCACACGGCCACGGCGCAAGACAGCGCCAAACCCAAAGCCAAAACTCCGGTAAGCTACAGGCCGGCAGTGAGACCAAGCACTTACGCTCCTGCACAACAACCCGGCATTGCCCCGGTAAATACCGATAAAAGCCTGAGCGGACAATATCAATACCTTACTACCAAAGTATATAACTACCAGCGCCCGCCTTTGACGGCTTTTTATAAAAACGTAATGGATACATTGCGGGCCGAACGTAAAAAATCGAGAGAACTACAGCAAAAGCTATCCTCCCAAGGCAAGGCGGTACAGGATTTACAATCGGACGTAAATGCCAAAGAGCAAAGCCTGACTGAATCAAACGCGAAAGCAGATGCGATTAGCCTGGCAGGCATTATGGTAAACAAAACCACGTATAATACAATTATGTGGGGACTGGTAATTGCCTTGGGTGCTATCACCACCGTGGTACTGCTAAGCTCGGGCAGTGCACGCCGCGAAGCCAAATATCGCATTAAACTTTACGAGGAACTAGACGAGGAATACAAAGCCTACAAAGTAAAGGCTAACGAGAAAGAAAAGAAACTTGCCCGCGAACTGCAAACGGAGCGTAACAAGCTTGATGAATTGTTAGGCAGAGGATAATCTCCCTAGTTATTATCCTCCGAACTAAGATTATCAACACCCTTTTCTGTGAATTAACGATTTGCATATAAGTAAGCTTTAGCCTGAATACTCATAAATCTTGTCTTTGTGATTATAGCAGGCAAAGCATCTGCCCTTAATGCAGACCACTAAACTGAAAGCGACCTGAGCGCTGTTATTTGTAAAATAACGCCTGTATAATATGTGCAGGCGTTATTTTACAAATGCTATTTCGGCCTCGGGGCAGTCTCATAAACATTAAGATTTGTTTATTCGGTCAAATAGCTAACCTTCCAAAGCAACTAGGTGAAATAGAGATACGGCTTAATTCAATTAAGTAATCAGTTTTACGGTGGGCTTTCTCTAAGCTACCAATCACCGCAGCCCGTCCGGCACGGCATTCTGATGAGGATGTGTGTAGGTCTTCTGGTCAAGCCCCAACGGTTTATTTTCGTTAAATAGAAACATGACTTTGTTGTTAAATCTACTATTTCCAAGATTGATAAATATTTCGCTGTTGACTTAACTATCAGACCGAAAACATCATTATATTCAGCTTATCAAATAAAACCTAAATGACGAAAAATCTTATCCTACTTGCCTCTGCTCTTTTACCTGCATCTTTGATGGCTCAACAAAAGTTTACCGTTAGCGGAAACTTTAAAGGCTTTAAAAATTCCGACAAGATTTATCTAATACGTGAAACCAATAATGGAGAATACACCTGCGATTCTTCCGATGTCAAAAATGGAGTGTTTAGCATAACCGGTACATTGATGCATCCTTTAAGTGTAGTTCTTTCTCGCAACACACACCCTTTAAGAGACAGGAATGCCCGCAAAGAAACCGTTGATTTTATCAGGCTTTATGTAGAAACCGGAAACGTTGTTTTAACCGGGAACGACTCACTTAAAAGAAGTGTCATTAAAAACTCTCCCATCAATCAGGTCAGCTCAGCCTGGGACGCTATGCGTAAACCGATTGAAGACAAATTAGGTGCGTTAAACAATGAGTATAAAAATTTAAGTGATGCCCAGCGAAAAGATGGTAAAGTTATCTCGGATATTATAGAAAGAGAAAGACAGCTACAAAATGAAGTAAATGCTACGGGTATAAACCTTGCCAAGGCTTACCCAAACTCATATCTAAGTTTAATTGCACTGAAACAAGCTGCCGGCAATCCGTCGCTTAGTGCTAATGCAGCACCTGCATTTTACAAACTCTCGCCACAACTTAAAAACAGCGAAACGGGTAAACAAATAGTATTGCTCCTGGCATCGTCTTCCAAAAACAAAATTGGGGGCGAAGCATTAGATTTTACTCAAAACACGGTGCAAGGTAAGGCAGTTAAACTTTCTGACTTTAGAGGTAAATATGTTTTAGTTGACTTTTGGGCCAGTTGGTGCGGTCCATGTCGAGAAGAAAACCCAAATGTCCTTAATGCTTATAACAAGTATAGCGACAAAAACTTCACTATCCTAGGCGTTTCCTTAGATCAGCAACAGGCGGCTTGGGCTAAGGCAGTGACAGACGACCATTTGCCGTGGACGCAAATTTCGGACTTAAAAGGCTGGGACAATAACGCAGCATTGCAGTATGGCATACGCAGTATACCATCAAATGTGTTAGTGGACCCAAACGGGAAGATAGTAGCGAAAAATTTGCGAAGCGAAGAATTAACTAACAAGTTGGCAGAGATATTTGACAAACCATCAAATTAGAAACCCAACGTAACTCATTCGCTAAAGCAAAAAAGCCATCAGTTAAATAACTGATGGCTTTTTTATTCGGATCTTCCGGTACTATCACACTTTGATTTCAACTTCAACGCCGCTTGGTAATTCAAGCTTCATTAAAGCGTCAACAGTTTTAGAGTTTGAGCTGTAAATGTCCAGCAAACGTTTGTAGCTGCACAGTTGGAACTGCTCACGTGCTTTTTTGTTAACGTGTGGTGAACGTAATACAGTGAAGATTTTCTTTTCAGTAGGTAAAGGAAGCGGTCCGCTTACTACAGCGCCGGTTGGCTTTACAGTTTTTACGATTTTCTCAGCTGATTTGTCAACCAAGTTGTAATCGTAAGATTTCAGTTTAATTCTGATTCTTTGGCTCATTTTGTTTTTGTTTTAACCTGTTGTAAGAGCTATTCACTACAGCAGGCAGTTTATTTGATAAACTTACTGACGGCTGTTAACCAGCTATCAGTAAGTTATGGTATTACTTATGCTGAAGCAGTTTTTTTGCCTTTAGCTTTAGCAACTACTTCTTCCTGAACGTTACGAGGAGCTTCTTCGTAATGGTCAAACTCCATAGTTGAAGTAGCACGACCTGAAGTGATAGTACGTAATTGAGTTACGTAACCAAACATCTCAGAAAGTGGCACCATGGCTTTGATTACCTGCGCACCGTTACGGCTGTCCATACCTTGCAGCTGGCCACGACGACGGTTCATGTCACCAATAACGTCACCCATGTTTTCTTCAGGGGTTAAGATTTCGATTTTCATGATCGGCTCCAGTAACACTGGTCTACATTTTGGTAATGCCTCGCGGTAAGCCGAACGGGCAGCAATCTCGAAAGATAATGCATCCGAATCGACAGCGTGGAACGAACCATCAATTAACCTAACTTTTAAGCTGGTTAACGGATAACCCGCTAATACACCATTAGCCATAGCAGCAGCGAAACCTTTTTCAACAGATGGGATAAACTCACGAGGAATTGAACCACCGGTGATTTCGTTTACAAACTGTAAGCCTTCTTTATTCTCGTCAGCCGGAGAAAGAACCACCTGGATGTCGGCAAATTTACCGCGACCACCAGTTTGTTTCTTGTAAGTTTCGCGGTGCTGAACAGTACCAGTGATAGACTCTTTGTAAGCTACCTGAGGAGCACCTTGATTTACTTCCACTTTAAACTCACGTTTTAAGCGGTCCATGATAATATCTAAGTGAAGCTCGCCCATACCTGAAATTACAGTCTGGCCAGTTTCTTCGTCAGAGTTTACACGGAATGTTGGATCCTCTTCGGCTAATTTACCTAAAGCCATACCCAGTTTATCAACGTCGGCCTGAGTTTTAGGCTCAATCGCTAAACCGATTACCGGCTCAGGGAATACCATTGACTCCAGAACGATTTTGTTTTTCTCGTCGCAAAGGGTATCACCGGTTTTGATGTCTTTAAAGCCTACCACCGCAGCAATATCACCAGCACCTACATTAGGGATTGGGTTTTGCTTGTTAGCATGCATCTGGAATATACGCGAGATACGTTCTTTATTGTCAGAACGCATATTGTGTACATATGAACCAGCATCCAAGTTACCTGCATAAACGCGGATGAAACACAAACGACCAACAAACGGGTCAGTTGCAATTTTAAATGCTAAAGCCGCAAATGGCTCTTTTACGTCAGGTTTAACCAATACTTCTTCGCCGGTATCAGGGTTAGTACCAACAACACCTTTTGAATCAATAGGTGAAGGCAATAACTCCATTACGTAGTCAAGCATGGTTTGTACACCTTTGTTTTTGAAAGATGAACCACAAGTCATCGGTACAATTTTACCGGCTAAAGTAGCCTGACGTAAAGCGTCCAACACTTCGCGCTCAGTGATGGTGGTTGGATCGTCAAAGAATTTCTCCATTAACGTATCGTCAAACTCAGCAACAGCTTCCAGTAATTTCTCTCTCCACTCGTTAGCTTCGTCAACCAAATCATCAGGGATTGGCACTTCGGTAAAGGTCATACCTTTATCATGCTCGTTCCAAACCACACCACGGAAGTTGATTAAGTCAACCACACCTTTAAAGTTGTCTTCAGCACCGATAGGGATTTGCAGAGGCACCGCGTGGCTGCCCAGCATATCACGTACTTGTTTAACAACTTTTAAGAAGTCAGCACCCGAACGGTCCATTTTGTTAACGAAACCGATACGAGGTACGTTATAGTTGTTAGCCAAACGCCAGTTAGTTTCTGACTGAGGCTCAACACCGTCAACGGCCGAGAACAGGAAAACCAGACCATCCAGTACACGCAATGAACGGTTTACCTCTACGGTAAAGTCAACGTGTCCGGGAGTGTCAATTACGTTTACCTGGTATTTGTCGCCACGGTAGTTCCAGAATACGGTAGTAGCAGCCGAAGTGATGGTAATACCACGCTCCTGCTCCTGTGCCATCCAGTCCATGGTAGCAGCACCCTCGTGTACCTCACCAATTTTGTGGCTTACACCAGCGTAGTAAAGTATACGTTCGGTTGTAGTGGTTTTACCAGCATCAATGTGAGCGGCAATACCAATGTTTCTTGTATATTTAAGATCTCTTGACATTT
>CAJYSL010000261.1 GCA_913777515.1 uncultured Mucilaginibacter sp. | reverse complement strand
TTCAGCAAAAAGACAGACGGTAAAAATGTGGTGATTGAGTCAACTTACGATAAAAAAAGCAGCTACAACACCTTGCAGTGGACCATCTACCCATCGGGTTGGATTAAAATGAAGGTACGCTATTTTCCCGGCGACTACTTTACCAATTTTGTTGGTGTCAATTTCTCCTTCCCCGAAAAACAAATTAAATCGGTAGAGTACATGGGTAGCGGTCCGTACCGGGTTTGGAAAAACCGGATGAAGGGTACCCGCTTAGGTGTTTGGAAAAAAGATTACAACAACACCGAAACCGGCGAAAGCTGGGTGTATCCCGAATTTAAGGGCTACCATAGCAACCTGTACTGGTGTAAATTTTATACTACCGGTCAGCCGTTCACGGTAGTGGCCGAGGATGAAGATACTTTCTTAAGATTGTTTTCGCCGGCCCCTCACGATGACCAATGGCATAACTATGTCATCAAATTTCCTTCGGGCGATATTTCGTTCATGCAGGGCATCAGCGCTATCGGTAACAAGACTTTAGGTGCAGAAGATACAGGGCCGATGGGCATGAAAAACATTTATTACGATTACGAAAAAGAACCTATGCGTGCTAAAGAACTGAATTTATACTTTGATTTTTCGGGAAGATAATGAGGCAGGAGATTAAACAGTTTTTGGTATTAATAACAGCATTACTGCTGGGCGGGCAAACATTTGCGGCAGACATTTCGCTGCAAAAACTGCGTTGCGAAATGCTGGTTAATCCGCAAGGTATTGATGTTACCCAGCCACGGCTCAGCTGGCAAATCAATAGCAGTGCCCGTAACGTAAAGCAAACAGCTTACGAGGTTTTGGTAGCATCGTCATTAACCAAACTGGCGGCAAACCAGGGAGATTTGTGGACTTCGGGCAAGGTGAATTCAGGCGAGTCTATCATGGTCAATTACCAGGGCAAAGCCTTGAAAAGCGGAATGCTTTATTTTTGGAAAGTAAAGGTTTACACCAACAACGGCGAGAGCAACTGGAGTCAACCTGCACGCTGGAGCATGGGGCTTTTGCAGCCGGCCGACTGGAAAGCCAAATGGATTGGTTGGGAAAAGGGCTTTGCCTGGGACAGTATTGCCAAGTTTTCAAGGTTATCTGCCAGGTATTACCGAAAAGAATTTGTGGCAGCCAGTCAGGTAAAGCGTGCTACGGTATACATATCAGGCTTAGGTCATTATGTGCTTTACGTAAACGGTGCAGCCATCGGCGACCAGGTATTGGCCGAGATGCCAACTGATTACAACAAATCGGTGCAATACAGCACTTACGATGTGACTACCAGTGTAAAAGCAGGTAAAAACGCTATTGCCACGGTATTAGGCAACGGTAGATACTTTACCATGCGGCCCATCTACAAACCTAAAAAAGTAAAAGAATTTGGTTTTCCAAAAATGCTTTTACAATTGGATATCGAGTACCAGGATGGTCATCATCAATTAGTAGTAAGCGACCAAACCTGGCGTATGACCGCCGATGGCCCGATCCGCAGCAATAATGAGTATGATGGTGAGGAGTACGACGCCCGGAAAGAATTAACCGGTTGGACTCAAGTGGGTTATAAGGATGCCAAATGGTTTAAGCCAGAGCTGGCACCGGTACCTACCGGCAAATTGGTGGCACAAATGAGCGAGCCCATCAAGGTTATGCAAACGCTTATGCCTCAAAAAATAACCGAGCTTAAACCTGGCACTTGGATTATGGACATGGGCCAGAACATGACCGGTTGGATTAAATTTAAGGTAAAAGGCAAGCGCGGCGACAAAGTGACCCTGCGCTTTGCCGAAACCCTGCAAAAAGATGGAAGCCTCTACGTAGCCAATCTGCGCGATGCCAAGGTAACCGATATATATACACTTAAAGGTGGTGCCGAAGAAACCTGGCACCCGGTTTTTGTTTTCCATGGTTTCAGGTATGTAGAAGTTACCGGTTATCCAGGTAAGCCGACAGCAAGCAACTTTACCGGCGAGGTGGTATACGACGCATTGGCTACCATTGGTAGTTTCGAGACATCAAACGATGTCATCAATCAGGTTTATAAAAATACCTGGTGGGGTGTGGCTGGTAATTATAAAGGTATGCCTATTGACTGTCCGCAACGTAATGAGCGCATGCCATGGCTGGGCGACCGCGCCACCGGTTCGTTAGGGGAGAGTTTCATCTTTGACAATGAAAAATTGTACGCCAAATGGCTGAATGATATCGAAGAGTCGCAGACAGCCGACGGTGCTATACCAGATGTAGCCCCGGCTTACTGGAATTATTACAGCGACAATATGACCTGGCCCGGTACCTATATTTTGATTGCCGATATGCTGTACAAGCAATACGGCGACCTGCGCCCGGTCGAGCTGCATTATGCGTCTATGAAAAAGTGGCTCACCTACATGCGCACTAAGTACATGAAGGATTACATTGTTACCAAGGATAAGTATGGTGACTGGTGCGTACCGCCAGAATCGCTGGAACTCATTCACGCTAAAGATAGCAGCCGTACTACCGACGGCCAGTTGATTGCCACCGCCTACTATCACCGCATGCTATTTTTGATGAAACGTTTTGCCAAACTCCTGAACAAGGAACAGGACGCGCAGGAGTTTTTGGCACTGTCGGTTAAAATTGCAGATGCTTTTAACGCTAAATTCTATAATGCACAAACGCAGCAATACGATAACGGCACGGTAACTGCTAACTTATTGCCTTTGTATTTTGATATTACTCCGGTAGCTAACCGCAAGGCTGTATTTAACAATATTGTGCAGCGGGTATTAACTACTGATAAAGGGCATATCGGCACGGGCGTTATCGGCACCCAATGGCTGATGCGTTGCTTAACCGAATACGGCCGGCCCGATTTGTCTTACCGTCTGGCTACCAATAAAGACTATCCAAGCTGGGGTTATATGGCCGAGCGCGGTGCTACCACCATTTGGGAACTCTGGAATGGTGATACCGCCAACCCCAGCATGAATTCCGGTAACCATGTGATGCTTTTGGGCGATTTAATTGTCTGGTATTATCAAAACCTGGCCGCTATCAAAGCCGGTATCAGTCAGCCGGGCTTTAAGCAAATCATTATGAAGCCGACTACGGTCGACGGGTTAAAATTTGTAACCGCATCATACCAAACCCCTTACGGCTTGGTGAAAAGCGCCTGGAAAAAAGGAAGTAATTTTACCTGGGATATCAGCATCCCGGCCAACGCAACCGCTTTAATTTCCATCCCTGCAAAATCAGTGGATAACGTGACCGAAGGCGGCAAAAGAGCAACAACAGATGAAGGTTTAAAATTTGTAAAGATGGACGGCGGCATGGCTGTTTTTGAAGCCGGTTCGGGTAATTACAGCTTTAAATCTGCTTTATAAGATTTGATGATAGACCAATAGAAAGCGAATATGAGAAAGTTTTTTAAACCGTGGCTTACCTGTTTTGCAGTAACGCTTTTGCTGGCTCTAGCAACGCATGCGCAAACAGCATCGACCGTCGATGCCAAAACAACGATGAGTCCTGAAGCCCGTGCCAAGTCGGACCAGGAAACGGATAAAAAAGCAGGGGAGTGGGTGGCCTCCTTAGCGCTTAACGATGCGAAAAAGGAAGCAGGCGTAAAAGAATTAATTGCCACGCATCTTAAAACCATCCGCGATTGGAATAACGACCACCCTTATACTACCGTGCCGGCAGGCATCAACCCCTATACCGGTAACCCACTAAGTAATTTGGACAGGCAAGTCATTGCTATTTCGGCAATGCCTAAAACTATCCACGAAACCCTGATGACGGGTTTACGCCAAAATCTGACTGAGGAACAGGTAGAAGCCATTTTAGACAAGTATACCATCGGCAAGGTTGCTTTTACGCTGAACGGTTATAAATCTATTGTGCCCAACCTGACCAATCAGGAAGAAAAAGTGTTAGTGGACAATTTAAAGAAAGCCCGCGAACAGGCCGTCGACTATAAAAACATGACGCAAATTTCGGCCATCTTCGAAATTTATAAAACCAAAAACGAGCAGTACTTGAACACCCACGGCCGTAATTGGCACGATATGTTTAAGGCATATACCGATGGCGTTAAAGCTAAAAAGGCGGCTGCTAAAGCAGCAGAGGCACAAAAAACTGCCCAATAAAAATTACCTGTTGAGTATGATGTTGAAAAGATATTTTTCTGTACTGTTATTGACGATTGCCGCAGGCACCGGGATGGCGCAAACCCAAACCAACCCATGGCGCTCGGGCATTGTTACCGACGAGTTTATTTACGAACAGGCGCCTTATAAAGAGTGCCATGCCGCCACTATTGCCCAAACGCCCAAAGGTTTAGTAGCTGCTTGGTTTGGTGGTACAAAAGAGCGCAACCCGGATGTATGTATTTGGGTAAGCCGCCGGGTAAACGGCAAATGGACGGAGGGACAAAACGTAGCCAACGGCATTCAGAACGATACCTTGCGCTACCCCACCTGGAACCCGGTTTTATACCAGATACCTAATGGCGAGCTGATGCTGTTTTACAAAATCGGCCCGAGCCCCTCTACCTGGAAAGGCTACTTAAAAACATCAAAAGATGGTGGTATAACCTGGTCTGCGCAAAAGGCATTGCCCGAAGGTTATTTAGGTCCCATCAAGAATAAGCCAGAATTGATTGGTAAAAACCTGATTTGCCCGACCAGTACCGAAGGCAAGGGTGGCTGGAATATTCATTTCGAGATAACGCCGGATTTTGGTAAAACCTGGAAACAGGTAAGCGTTGCCAAAGGGCCGGACACGCTTGAAGGTATTCAACCAAGTATCCTCAAATACAAAGATGGTCGCTTGCAGCTTTTAGCACGCAGCCGAAACCGTACGATACTGGAATCGTGGTCGAGCGATAAGGGCATGACTTGGACACCATTGGCTAAGACTTCATTACCTAACAACAACTCGGGCACCGACGCCGTAACGCTGAAAGATGGTCGCCAACTGTTGGTTTACAACCACGTGTTGCCGCCTGGAAAATTAGCTAAAGGTGCGCGTACGCCATTAAACGTAGCCGTGTCGAAAGATGGCAAAGTCTGGTACGCGGCGTTGATTTTAGAAGATTCGCCCATCAGCCAGTATTCTTATCCATCGGTGATACAATCCAGCGATGGCATGGTGCATTTTGTGTATACCTGGCGCCGCCAGCGTATCAAACACGTCGTAGCCGACCCGACTAAGTTTAAGCTGGTAGAAATCAAAAACGGTGAATGGCCTAAAGTGGCTGGCTATACGCTGCCGGAAATAAAAGGCGATACTAAAGATTTATAAGATGAATTTTAGTGCAGGTAAATATTGGGGACCTCAGGTATGTATGCGATGGATTGTTGCGACCTATTGCCTGTTTGGTAGTGTAGCAGTTTATGCTCAAAACAATACCTCCGAGTTTGAGTACAAGAAACCCTTGAAACAAGTGCTTGCCGAGGTGCAGGACCGTTTTCATGTGAAAATAAAATACTCGGAAGATATGGTGAAAGACCAGTGGGTGCCCTATGCCGACTGGCGCTATAAAACTACAGCCGCCAAAACGCTGGCGGCTGTGTTGGCACCGCTGGATATGAAAGTGAACGAGGAGGGGCCAAATAGTTTTAAGCTAAAATACTTTGAGTACTCACGCATTACGCCCGAAGAGGGCCGCGAGAAACTGGCTTACCTGTCGTCGTTATACCACGACAAAGCCAGTTGGGAAAATCGCAAGGCCGATTTAAAGCCTTGCATGTTGCAGGCTTTGCAGCTGTCGCCTATGCCCGCTAAAGTACAATCGAAACCTATCATCACCAAAAAGCGTGTATTTGATGGATACTCGGTCGAAAATATTGCTATCGAAACTTTGCCGGGTGTCTATGTGTGCGGGTCATTGTATAAACCTTTGAAGCACAAAGGAAAAATCCCGGTAGTGCTTTGTCCGGACGGTCATTTTGGTGATGGCCGCTACCGTGCCGACGGGCAGTACCGCTACGCCATGCTGGCGCGTATGGGGGCGATGGCTATCAGTTATGATTTATTTGCCTGGGGCGAGTCGCTGTTGCAGTTTGATGGTAAAGACCACCGCCGCAGCCTGGCCATGACCATACAGGCCCTGAACAGTTTCCGGATTTTGGATTACTTACTAACGTTAAAAGATGCCGACCCAACACGTGTGGCCATTACAGGTGCATCAGGTGGCGGTAGCCAAACTATGCTGGTAACCGCATTAGACGACCGTATAAAATTGAGTGTACCCGTGGTGATGCTATCCAGTTATTTTTCGGGCGGTTGCCCGTGCGAAAGCGGTTTGCCGGTACACTTGTGCGGTGGCGGTACAAACAACGACGAAGTAGCTGCGATGGCAGCGCCAAGACCGCAACTGGTGATATCCGACGGCGGCGACTGGTCGGCTAATGTACCTGATATCGATTTGCCTTATCTGCAAAAAATCTATAGCTATTATGGCAAACCCGAGCTTGTACAAAATGCACACTTCCCGAAAGAGGGCCACGATTACGGCAAATCAAAACGTTTGGCGATGTACGATTTTGTAGCAAAGCAATTCCATCTAAACATTGATGCCGTTAAAGGCGCCGATGGCAAGGTTAACGAGTCGAAAGTGACCATTGAAAAATACCCGGCGATGTACGTATTTGGTCCCAAAGGTGAGAAGCTGCC
>CAJYSL010000260.1 GCA_913777515.1 uncultured Mucilaginibacter sp. | reverse complement strand
ACCAAAACACGTTTAGTTACGGTTCGTACATTTTTAGTGTGATAATAACCGTAATTTTGTTTTGGGCTTACCGAAAAACAGCTTACGAAAAGAAACATCTACCTATTGTTAATGGAAAAAAATTGGGTTAAAATTTATACTTCAACCGATTACTATCAGGCCGAAATTATAAAGCAAGTACTTATTGAACACGAAATTGGTGCGGTCTTGCTCAACAGGCAATCATCGTCGCACCGTAATTTTGGTAATGTAGAGGTATATATTCACGAAAAAGATTTTAGCCGCGCCATTGAACTGATGGTGATGAACCAAATTAGTTTATGAAAACACGCGCCATAACCGGACTGGTTTTTATTGTAGTGATGCTGGGCTCCTTTTTTGCCGGTGCTACGGTATTCTCTGTTTTTTACGGCTTGCTGGGCTTACTTTGCCTGCAGGAGTTTTATGGACTGCTTAAGAAAAGCGGCCGTCAGCCTAATACCGTAATGGGATTGATTAATGGCGTGTTGATATACGGTGCCTTTGCAGCATCTTTTTATTTTGACACACTTGCGGGTGCAGCCCTTATACATAAAGCCATCTTTTTATTGGTTTTACCGCTGGCAGCAGTTTTTATCCAGGAATTGTTTCGCGACCTGGAAAACCCGTTTGCCAACATCGGCTATACCTTTTTGGGGTTATTGTTTACCCTCATCCCTTTTACGTTTTTTCACACGCTGGGCTTTGTGACCAATAGCGGCTTTAATGCGCACATCCCGATGGGCTTTCTACTGATGCTTTGGGCTAACGATACCGGCGCTTACCTGGTAGGCCGACAGTTTGGCCGCACCAAGCTTTTTGAGCGCCATTCCCCCAAAAAAACATGGGAAGGTTTTATTGGGGGCATTTTAATCAGCGCCTTAGCCGGTTACATTATCAGCCTCTATTTTCATGAAATGGTTTGGCGACAGTGGGTATCGGTTGCCATCATCATTGGTGTGGTAGGTACAGCCGGCGATTTGGTAGAATCTATGCTGAAACGCAGTATCAACATCAAAGACTCGGGTGGCATATTGCCCGGTCATGGTGGCTTGCTTGACCGATTTGACGGTTTGTTGCTGGCAGCTCCGGTAGTATTTGCTTATTTGTACCTGGTATTCAATCCGTAAACATTATTAGCCGTTAGGGATCAGGCAGCATTTTGCACCGCCAAATTGCACATAAGTGAAAAGATTTTGTGCTGCTCTATCGGTTAATTAGTAATTTTGACATTTTAATATACTCATCAAAAGCTATGACTTTTCATAAAGAAGGTTACACCTCAATGGCCTTATGCATTTTGTTCATTTTTGTACTGAATGCGCTGGTTCACTTTTACTATCCTGATGCTGTCATCCTTAAATGGATTATCTATACGCTGTCTTTTTTACTGTTTGTAATCATCCTGCAGTTTTTCCGCAGCCCAAGCTTTGCCATTACTACCCACAACCAGCATGTGATTTGCCCGGCTGATGGAAAAGTGGTAGTAATTGAAGAAGTAGACGAGCCAGAATTTTTAAAAGATAAACGTATACAAATTTCGGTTTTTATGTCGCCGGTTAACGTGCATGTTAACCGTAACCCGATTGCCGGCGTGGTTAAATATTTTAAATATCATCCGGGCAAGTACCTAGTAGCCTGGCATCCAAAATCATCAACCGAAAACGAACGTACGACGATTGCCATTGAGAACGAAGCCGGTGTGACGGTGTTGTTCAGACAAATTGCCGGCGCTTTGGCCCGCCGTATTGTTTGGTACGTCAAAGAAGGTCAGGAAGTAGAACAAGGCGCGCAATTTGGCTTTATTAAATTTGGTTCGAGAGTAGATATTTTTTTACCTTTAGGTACCAAGGTAAATGTAAACCTGGGCGATAAAGTAAAAGGCGGCCGTACTATACTGGCCGAGTTGGCTTAATCGTTTATCCTGAAACCATTTTAGTTACGTTATAAACATTATGAAAAAATTAGCATTAATTATGGTAGCCGCATTCAGCTTGTCGGCTGCACAATCATTTGCCCACGACCATGGCAAAGGCAAAAAGAAATGTGATGGCAATGGTGCCTGCTGCAAAAAAGAAGCAAAAGCCACTACTAAAAAAGCGGCTGCTATTAAAGCTTAAGCATTCTCTCTTCTAACCGGAAGAAACTAAAAAGGTCCGTGTATGATAAACATGCACGGACCTTTTTTTATGTTTTGAAGGGAGCTTTAAAACAGCTGCTCGATAATTTGGTCGGTTGATAAGCCTTCCGCTTCGGCGTGGTAGCTGCGCACAATACGGTGCCTTAAAATAGCCTTAGCTACCGCTTGCACATCCTCAATATCGGGCGAATATTTGCCGCTAATTATGGCGTGGCACTTAGCGCCTAAAATCAGGAACTGCGACGCCCTCGGGCCTGCGCCCCAGGTTAACAGGCGCTTTACCTGCGCTGTAGCCAGCTCGCCCTGCGGACGAGTTTTAGCCACCATCCGCACGGCATATTCCAGCACATTGTCGGTTACCGGAATATTGCGCACCAATTGCTGAAACTCCGTAATCTCGGCAGCACCAATTACCTTGTTTAATTGAACCTGCCGGGTAGAAGTAGTGCTTTTAACCACCTGCAACTCCTCGGCAAAGGTAGGGTAGCTCAAAGTTACGTTAAACATAAAACGATCTAACTGCGCCTCGGGCAGCGGGTAGGTTCCCTCCTGCTCAATAGGGTTTTGGGTAGCCAGTACAAAAAACGGCTGGTCTAATTTATGTGTCACACCGGCAGCCGTTACAGCTTTTTCCTGCATGGCTTCCAGCAGAGCTGCCTGCGTTTTGGGCGGGGTCCGGTTAATCTCATCGGCCAGTACAATGTTCGAAAAAACAGGGCCGGGTATAAATTTAAAATGCCTGTCTTCGCCCAATATCTCCGAGCCTACAATATCCGACGGCATTAAATCGGGCGTAAACTGTATACGGTTAAAGTTAAGGTCTAACACCCGGGCAATAGTTTGCACCAGTAAGGTTTTGGCCAGGCCAGGTACACCCACCAGTAAACAATGTCCGTTACTGAAAATCGAAATCAATACCGATTTAACTACCTCATCCTGCCCCACAATCACTTTGCCTATTTCGGCTTTGATATTTTGGTAAGCCTGCTTTAAGGCATCAGCAGCTTCTACTTCTGAACGGTATGACGACATAGATAGGATTAAGGCTTAACTTGCGCGGTTTGCTCAGGTTTTTCTAACCAGTTTTTCAATTGGGCACATGATTGATATTCAGGGTCGATACGGATGAAAGTACTCTTTCTTTTCTTCTCGAACCACTCGCTTACCGAACGGTTAACTTTATCTGACTGAGCCACTTCTTTCAACTTAGGCAAGTCTTGCGCCAGGTTAGCCTTGTGCGCATCAGTTACCGAACGCAGGTAAAGAATTTTATAGCTTTGTTTACCATCCTGTGCAGTAATCAACTGTGGTTTCGAAATTTCGTTCACCTTCATGGTATCCACCACCAGGGCAACTTGCGGGTCAAGTTTATTGGTAGGAATTAAAGTAGAACGAGCCTGTACGTCTTCGGCGTTCATCAGCATACCACCGTTATACTTGGTTTCTTTATCGTCAGAGAAAGCCGAAGCAGCGGTAGAAAAATCAAGCTTTTTGTTTTTAGTAATCAGGTTATAAATACTATCAGCTTTTAATTTGGCACGCTCTAAACTGCCAGGTGTAACCACCGGAATAATCAATACGTGGCGGGCATGCACCTGTTCGCCACGACGCTCAATTACCTGCAAAAAGTGAAAACCAAACTCAGTCTCAAACACCGGAGAAACCTCACCGGCTTTTAATTTGAAAGCTGTTGCCGTAAACTCTTTGGCCATCATACTACGATCGAAAAAACCTAAATCGCCGCCCTCTGATGCCGAACCCGGGTCCTGAGAATACAAACGGGCAATGTTACCAAAGTCTTCGCCGTTTTTAACACGGGTGCGTAAGCCTTCAGCTTTATCACGATAAAATTGCTTTTCGTCTTTGTTTAATTTAGGCTGAAAAACAATCTCTCCAACCTCTACCTCTTTGTTGTAAGACGGTAAGCTGTCTTTAGGAATTTTATCGAAAAAGCGTTTAACCTCTTGGGGGGCAACGCTTACCTTTTCGGTAATTTTACCCTGCATCTTTTCGGCCACCATCTGCTCTTTAACATCCGGGCGAATCTCGTCTTTATACTGAATTAATGAGCGGCCTAAAAACTGCTCTAAACGGTCTTGCCCGCCGGCACGTTGCATCATACCACGCATACGGCGGTCTATCTGGTTGTCAACGTCATCTTCGGTTACGCTAACACTATCAATAACAGCCTGCTGAGCTAATAACTTTTGGGTAAGCAATCTGCTTAAGATGGTACACTTAATACTGGGGTCGGGCTGGCCGCCGTTGGCCAGGTATTGTGCGTAAGACAACTCAATGTCCGACTGTAAAATAACACTGCTGCCCACTACACCAGCTACCTTATCTAAGGTGCTGCGCTGCGCACGGGCAACGGTAAATGCCAATAAACAACTTAAAAATACTATTCCAAACTTTCTCATGTACACTAATGTAACCGTTGAGCCTTGTGGCGGCTAAACGTTAAATAAACCTCCGAATTTCGCAAATTTTCTGCACTTCGGGAGCATAAATATGTCATTATCTGCTTGTAGGCTAATAATATGCGAATATGCCCATAAACCCTCAGTTGCTTTAGCTATTTTTGTTAAAAATTGTTAAAGTGAAAGCGGAAATACTACCAGGCCAGTTAA
>CAJYSL010000259.1 GCA_913777515.1 uncultured Mucilaginibacter sp. | reverse complement strand
CACTGCCACGGGTTCCAATAGTAACTATCCTGTCCAAAGAGTTAATTTTGATTTACAGGCAAATTTAACTTTTACAGGGCTTTGCAAACAATTTTTATAACAATGTGAGGATAGATTGACGAACAATGAACCACTTACCTGGTAAAATGTTCTAAAAGCTGTCCTAAGTAAACCGTAGCGTTTTAAAACACTAAAAATTACCCGATAGCATTGCTTACAGCATTCTTAACTTTTAGAAAAACCATAATACCTACCGACAATAAAATCAATATCAGGTAACTGCTTCCTAAATTCCACTCATCCTTTGCCGGAAAAACACTCACGATGCCATAACTTAAAAAAGACACAATCACATAATTGATGCCCCCGGTTAAACCACTGGCAATACCCGCGTTTTTGGGGAATTTACTTAAACAGTAAGTAAAAAAGTTATTGAACGTGTAGCCCGCAGCAACATGGATTAAAAAAGCAAAAAGGATAAGCGTATACAAATTGTTTATATACCTCGTGCTCAACAGCATCAGTAAGGCAAATACCACCTGCAACGCAATGTTAACAGCAATGCGGTTAAAAAACGGCCGGTTAATGGTTGCCTTGCCTACAAAGCCGCCTACCATCCAGGCAAAACCCAACACCAGCGAACTATAACCGGCTACCACCGGCGACAAATGCAAATTATGCTCGATGATAAACGGACCGGTCATGTTGTAAATCATCACCATGCTATAAGCCAAACCCAGCATCACAATACCCAGCGTAAAGCTGGTGGTTTTAAGCATGGAGGTATATACGTCGGTTACCTTTTTGATTGTAAAATCGGCAAAATGCTGCAATGACTCGCCGCTGTAAACAATTTCGAGCACGGCCAGTACTATGGCAAAAATGGCCAGGAAATAAAAGTTGGATTTCCAGCCAAAAGCTACCTGAAAGTAGCCGCCTACAAACGGAGCAATGATGGGCCCGGTAGACCAGATGATTGAAAATAAACTGAGGTAATTCTTCAACTTATCACCGCTAAACATATCCACAAAAAAGGCACGCTTGGCCACTACAATACCACCAACGGTGATCCCGTGTACAATCCGCATCAGGTAAATCAAATAAAGGCTGGATGTATTGGCGATAACAACACTGGCCAGCGCAAATAACAGTAAGGAAAACAAACCGATTTTATACCGGCCGAAACTATCCAGCAAACTGCCAATAAACAATTGGGTTACCCCATAGCTGATTAAAAACAAGGTAAGGGTAAACTGCACCTGGTTGTTACTTGCACCCAAAGAAGCTGCCATGGCCGGCAACGAGGGGATATAAATATCGGTAGCAAAACCCGAAAGCGGCAATAAGGCAAAAGCTAATATGGTGGCTATGCCCTTGTGTTGGTCGCGTATGGATTTGGGAGTGAGCAAGGCTGATAACATAGTTGAAAAAATTTGAAATTAAAACAGCGCCAAAGCCATTAAGCCTGATGGCTTTGGTCTAAACGCCGGCAAAGCTATATCATTAATCAAACAGCTCAACCTTACAGAATGCGTGTAGTTATCAATGTTACATTGAACTGATTTAAGACGCTTGCCATGACTTTGCCCTGAGATTAACAGACAGAAATTATCCTAAAACAAAACCGCCAGCCTGACAAGTGCATCAGGCTGGCGGAATATTTTAAAAAGACTATCTTAAATTAATTGTTGTTAATCAAAATTTCTTTAGCCATCACCATCGGTACCTTGATGTACTTCTTTTCCATATAGTTGATGACTTTCTCAAGTAGCTGGCGCGATTGTGCGTCCATGGCCTGTACTTCGTCGGCGAATACAGTGTTCAAGGCGCGGTCTTTAATCTGCTTAATGGTTTCGGGTACCTGGCGCATAGCCACCTCAATACGGCGTTGTTTAAGCATTGGCAAAAATTCATCAATGTTTTGGTTGATGATTTTTTCGGCATGCACCAGTTCCTGGTAACGCTCGTTCAGGTTTTTCTTGGCCACTTCGTTTAATGAATTTACCTCGATATAATTTACCGGGAACTGCTCCAATACTTCGGCAGCAGTATCATTAGGTACGGCTAAATCTACTATCGTTTTTTTACCAGTTTCGCCATTCAGCAACGATTTGTAAACCTCGGCGGTAATTAAAGGCTGCGTAGCCGATGTACAGGTAATGATAACATCAAAGCCTTTGCTGTAAGTTTTTAAAGCTTCCAAATCATACGCTTCGCCGTTTAAATCAGCAGCCAGTTTTTCGGCATTAGCCAGCGTACGGTTAAATACGGCAAAGTTAGAGTACTTGTGCTTTTGCAGATACTTGGAAATATTGCGGTTGGTTTCGCCTGCACCTACTAATAAAATGCGGGCATTAGAGCACAACTTTAATTCTTTAAGCTTGCGGTAAGCCAAAGACACTACCGAGATTGGGTTGCGCGATATATTAGTGTGGGTATAAACTTCTTTAGCGGTTTTAACTACACAACCCATTACCATACGTAAAAAGTCGCCGGTAAGGCCAGCTGCACGGCAATGCTCATAAGCCTTGCGTAATTGGGCTAAAATTTCTTTTTCGCCAACTACCAGGCTTTCTAACGAGCAGGAAGTACGCAGTAAATGAGTTAAGGCTTCTTGGTTTTCGTAGATAGAGGCAGCATCAATAAAGGTGTTCATGTAGTATGGGCAGAGGCCAATGCTCAGGGCTTGTAAAAAACGCTGGGCAAAATCTCTGTCTACAGGCTGGGCAGTAGCCATTACAAACTCTACCCTGTTACAGGTAGATAAGTAGAACATCTCCGGAATGTCGAATTGTTGTTGTACCTGCTGAAGTTTTTCAGTCAGATTCTCCTGGCAAAGCACCAACTTTCCCAATTCCTTCAATTCAATCTGCTTATGCGTAAAAGCTATAACCTTTAAATGCTTCAAAGCTTTGTTATTTGTACTAAAAATTCAACTCACAAAAGTACTATCTTATCAC
>CAJYSL010000258.1 GCA_913777515.1 uncultured Mucilaginibacter sp. | reverse complement strand
AATCCACCGGTCCCCTCCCACTCTTCAGGCTTTTTAAAAATGATACCATAGGTTAATGCGCCCCTATTATTAGGATTAGCCACCAGTAAATTACCATGGCTCGACGCCATTAACCGGTTACTATTACACCATTGGTAAAAAGCCGGGCACTGCGTTTGTGGCTCGGGAACATCGCCCTGAATGATTATGGTTCCGGTTTCTTCCATTTCGGTATTTGTAACGTAATGCCTCACTTTAGACATCCCGCCGTTGGCTACGATGACCATATCCGCTGTTTCACTATTTTGATTATCAAAATTGAGCACCCATTGATTATGCCGCACTTCAAGGTCTGTTAATTTGCTATCCCATAATACAGTACCATCGATTAAACTGTTAAGCAGCAAAGTTCTTAAATCGTTCCTGTTTATTTCCGGATTATCGTAGCGGTTTTCGGGTGTGATGTTTTTAGTCAACAGGATTTCTCCTTTTACATCAACTATGGTAACGCCCATCGGTATGGCTGCAGCAAAATAATCCTCTAACAACCCGGCGGCTTTTAAAGCATCTTGCCCCGAGCCTTTATGCAAATCGAGCGTACCGCCCCAAATACGGGCTTGTGCATTAGTATCTCTTTCATAAACTGTAACTGATACACCTTTTTGCTGCAGTAAACGGGCCATGGTTAAGCCTACCGGGCCTGCACCAACGATGGCGACTTTTTTATGATGAAGCAGCATAAATATAATTATTGAACCCTACAAAGTTGCACATCACCTTGAGCACAAAATAGCCATATTAGCGTTAAAAATAGTCGCAAAAGACTTTAAAAAATGATTGAACAGACGGTGCCTTTAGTATTAATAACACTGGCCAAGGCGTTGGGCACCACCCTACAAGGCCACCGGCTGGTTATTCCCAGAGAATTTGGCCAGGGATATTGTTCAGGTTTTGTTTTTAACGAGCATATCCGCCTGCTAATTGCCGATTACGAGTTATATCATGACCTGCCCTTGGCCAACCCGGATCTTGACGCTGTCAAAAAAACAATATTCTTTAAGTTTCAACATGTTTTTCCGGGTAAAGAGAAAGGCGTTCACGTCAATTATTTCAATACCAAGCCATCCGTTTTAATTGGTACCAGTCGTATCAATACGGATGATATTATCACTATTCATACCAATAATGCAATTATTAACATCGAAGTAGATGCCGCCTACTTAAACAACCTGTTTGGAGCAGCGCAAAGGTCGCCGGTGTTGCAGAGTTTGTTAAACAACACACAACCTTTGTTATTTGAGCAGATTATTCATCCGGCTTTGCAGACGGTAGTAAACAGCATACTATCTGAGCCTGTAAACGCAACATTTGAACTGTTCTTTTTAAAGATAAAAGCAGAAGAACTGGTGTGTAGGCTTTTGATGGAACTGGAAAAGCGGGACGAGCAACCCGTTTATGCATTAAATAGTCGCGATATAAGCGCTATTTATCGCGTTAAAGAACGGTTATTAAGTCACTTGAATATACCGCCCCTGATTAACCAATTAGCCGTCGATGCCGGCATGAGCCCGACTAAACTAAAACGACTGTTTAAGCAGATTTTTGGCAACAGTATTTTTAGCTACTACCAAAATGCCAGGATGCAGGAAGCCGCACGGTTGCTGCGCGAAGAGAAATTATCCGTGTCAGAAACAGGCTACCGCCTGGGCTTTACTAACCTCAGTCATTTCTCGAGAGTATTTGAAGAACATATCGGCATAAAGCCGAAGCGGTATAGTTTGATGTAAATGCAAAGCAGCGCGTAGCTAAAAGTACAATTCAGCAATACAAGTACAAAGTTTCTACTCCTAAAGAAACAACCATCAGGGCAAGAAACAGCACATAAAACCCTGAACCAATAATTAAATTATTACCCTTTACTACTGCCTAATAATCAATGGTTAAATAATCATTTTATCATTATTTTGTAGCCATTTACTTGACCCGCTTTTGCTACTTTCGCCCTAACAACCCCTATAATTTAAACTTCAAGATGAAAAAAATCGCAATTTTATCATTGCTTATTTGCTGCTTTTCGGTTGCTTATTCGCAGAGTTGTAACAGTTTTGGTACTGGTGATATCTGTCAAAACTTTAAAAACAATAATCAAACTCAAAAATATCAAGCATGTTGTTCATGTGGTAACAGCCCCCAAAGAACCAACACTACGGGTTGCCCACCAAGCGCACCGATTAATAAAGGTCTTATTTTTTTGATTATGGCGGGATTAGGGTTTGGTGTATACTCCGTAATCCGTCAGCGTTCCATTATATCACAGTAGATTTCCATTTTAGATAAGTTAACAGTATAATTAACTTATCTAAAATTTACTCGCAGTTATCGTTCGCCTGCTTCAGTCGTATGTTATAATCTACTGCTCATGAAAGTACAAGTTTACTCGTTTGACAAATTGATTGGCACGGCTGACCTTAAAGTTGGAGACAAATATATGGGTGTTTTTTATGGCGAATTCACACCCAACCATGTCTACTATACTGAAGTGCAGCCGAACGTATGGGATATCTACAATTTAATTGACACCAGATATAACTGCTGGGAGCTATTACAGCAGACCGCAAAAGATAGCAACGGCGTTACTATTGACGCGGTAGGCGGCATCACGATAGCTGATGCAGAAGAGCTACCAAATGAGCCTAAACGCCTTGATATTGCTGGGGTAGACTTACAAAAATGGGGTTTGGTGTAATCAAATTTGTAAGACATTCATATTATTTTGAGCAATTAGCCGGTTCGAAAATATCAAAAGCCTGTCCGCATTTGCTACGACAGGCTTGGAAGTAAGATGATTACATAACTTGACGGCTTTTTATAAACCCCGCAGGCTTGACAAGCAAGGCGCTGCGGGGAAGCAACCGCTACGTTACAGTTCTTTGTCGCCAATCAGTTTGGCGTCACGGGTATTTTTTTGAACAGCAATGGCCGAAAACATGCTTAAGCAAAAGGCCATAGCATAAAAGCCTTTCTCGCTCTGGGCAATACCTGCATTCCACAAGCCTATAGTTAGCAGAACCATGGAGGCAATGGTGGCAAACCAGCTCAGGCCATAGTATAAGTCGGTCACGGCTAATCCTTCAGAGCGGTCACGTACGCTTTTTTGCACGGAGATTACGGCAAATAACCCAAACAGCAGGATGGTGAAATAATAACCTTTTTCGTTCAGATTCATGTCGGCATTCCATAAGCCAATGTTGTAAGCGGCCATTCCGGTGAGCAGGGCAAACCACGAGGCGCCTATAAAGGCGGCAGTAGGTTTAAAAGGATTTCTACCGTTTTCGCCGTGTTTTAACATTGATGAATTTTCGGTGGTGGTGTGTTGTAGCGGTTCCATTTTTATTTTGTTTTGTTGATTAATATGGAAGCAAAGATGTAGTGTAGAGCCAGCCTAAAAAATTCAACTTACTCAAATTACTGACGATATATTTTATATTAATGATAGTTTTACAGTCAGTATATCTGCGATATGGATGCATTATCAGACTTAGTTAAATTACTCACTGATGCCGATAAAAAACTATTCAAACAGTTTTTAACTCGGAAAAACAAAAGGCAAGATGTAAAAAACCTACAGTTACTACATTTGATAGAAACTGATGATATAGATGGTATAAATAAACTCTACGATACTCCAAAAAATAAAGATGCCTATCACGCCTTACGCAAAAGGCTACAGGATAACCTGCTATCATTTTTATCACAAAAAACTTTCGAAAACACCAACTCTGACGCTCACGAGGCACTGCGCTTACTGGTTGCAGGGCGTTTTTTGCTGGAAAACGATGTGGTTAAAGTAGCTTTTAAGTGCCTGGATAAGGCAGAAAGATTGGCTGTAAACCTGGAACAGTTTAATTTAATAAATGAACTTTTGCTATTGAAGCTGCAATATGCCCATTTGCCAGGCGCTGAAAATTTAGAGGCGTTGACGGCAAGATTTATGCATAATCAGTCGCAGATGCAACGCGAAGCCCGACTGAATATGGCTTATGCCTATTTGCGCCAACAACTGCAGGCCATTCATTTGGAAGGAAAGATTATGAACTTAACCAGCCTGATGATAACCACCATCCGGAAGTACAAAATTTCAGTGCAGGACCTGATGAGCTATAAATCTGTATACCAGATTCTTTTTATTGCTAACGAATATGCAGCCATCCAGCAGAACTACGGTTTGATTGAACGTTTCGTTACTCGGACAGACCAGTTTATGACCCATAAGCCTGCGGATAGACAGGCTTATCTTTTCTACCATATCTCCATCCTGTATTACCTGGCCAACTTTCACTTACGGCAAAGGCATTTTGGCAAAAGCGGCAATTACCTGCAAAAGATGATAAGTTTGATGCAAACAGACCACCGCTATTATGCGCTGTTTTATTTACGCTATCAGCTACTCCAGGCACTCAACCTGTTTTTTACCGGCTCGGTTGATGATGCCATTGCGTTATTGCAGGAGTCGCTTTCTAAACTTAAATCCACCTCTAAGCCTGAAGAGGTAGAAGATTTGCGTATATGCTTGGCCATGTTTTTAGCGCTATGCCATCACAAGGCAAGCCTGAAACAACTTACCCTATTAACACACACCGATGCCTGGTACGAGAAACACATGGGCATGCTGTGGACTATCCGTAAAAACCTGATGGAAATACTGATACAAGCCCAGTTTGGCAACATCGAGCCGGCCATGTCGCGACTCAGCAGTTTTAGGCGGCGTTACAAAAAATACCTCTTGAAAACTTCGGAAGAGCGGGTATTGCACTTTTTAAAACTGGTCGAAAAGTATTTGCTTCAGCCTAATATTGTTTCCAATACTGCTTACAAAAATGCAGTGCTCCGCTTACTTGATAAAGAAGGCGAACAGGATATTTTCACCCTGAGTTTTATTGCCTGGCTTGTTGCACGGGGCGAAAAGAGAACGGCGTATGAGGTGGTTTTGAATGTTTTAAATAGTGCCCCAAACGAGGATTGAGCGTGGGTAAGATACTATTGGTAACAAAGGCCTACTCCAAGTATATTCAAAGCATAGATAACAATATCTTTTTTCTCGCCTTTAAAGATTGCTTTAAAAATGGGTATAAAAAGTTTTCAGAAAAATTTGTTTAAACGATTAAACATCATATTTTTACATCCAACAATTATAACCTTTTAATGGCTAAAGTAACTTTGCAGGATGTAGCGGCTAAGGCGGGGGTATCCATCGCGTTGGTTTCGTATGTCCTGAACGGAGTAAAAAAAGACAGGATAAGCAAAGAAACTGCCGAACGCATACAGCAAGCCATTAAAGAGTTGGATTACCGGCCTAATTATCTTGCCCGAAGCTTTAAGAAAAAGAAAACATTTAATATAGGCTTACTGGTTGCTGATATTGCCAACCCTTTTTCGTCGCAGTTGGCACGTATTGTTGGCAACGAGGCAGAAGCAGCGGGTTATACCATTACTATTGGCAGCTCTGATGAAAGCGCCACTAGGTTTGAAAAACTGGTAAGGTCATCACTTGACCGCCAGGTTGACGGCTTTATACTGGCAGCCCCCGAAGGTTCGGAATCTATACTGGAATACTTGAAAAATGAGCATATTCCGGTGGTGATTATAGACCGTTATTTTCCTACAATAAAAATTAACAGCGTTGCTGTAGATAATTATGAATCGTCGCGCTGTGCCATGGACGAATTTGCCAAGCTGGGGAAAACCAATATCGCCATCATCGGATATCAAACTCAGCTGCATCATCTTAACGACCGTATCCGCGGTGCGGTTGAAGGCATGCACCCTGCTATGGTAGAGCCAATTATAAAATATATCTCAGAAGCTAACATTGAGGCTGATATGGAAGATACCATTGGCCTGCTGATGCATCAGGGTATAAACGGATTTTTCTTTGCCAGTAATAAATTGGGCGAAAGCGGGCTTCGGCATTTAATAACCAATGGCGCCCGTATTCCCGACGATATTGCGGTAATTAGTTTTGATGGTACGGATGCCTACAATTTTTACCCAAATGCAATCGGTTGCATCAGGCAGCCTTTAGCCGAGATGGGTAGCCAGGCTTTTCAATTATTGTTAAAACAGATAGAAAACCCGTCGATGCCTGTTAAACAGATCGTGTTGAAGACCAGCTTTTCGTACACCAAACCGATAAAATCTCAACTATAAAAATTATAAATTTTAGGTAACACCATAATTATTAAAAGGATGAAAAGTAAAGTCAAGATGATAAATAATCAGCGCACTGTGATAAGGGCCTTGGCTTTAATAACCTTTTTATAATAACATTTTTTATTTATCAATTTGTTTAAACGTTTAAACATAACTTATGAATTTAGAAAAACCAATTGTAGCCTGTTTTGGAGAAGTTTTGTGGGATATATTTCCACATGGTATGAGAGCCGGTGGGGCGCCATTTAATGTTAGTTATAACCTCAAAAAGTTGGGTATCGACAGCCGCATGATTAGTCGCGTTGGCAATGACGACTTAGGTACAACGCTGTTAAAACAGATTGATGAGTGGAACATCCCTCTCGAAGAATGCCAGGTAGATAATACTTTGCCTACCGGCACTGTACAAGCCACCATCGATGAGTATAATGAGGCCCATTATCAGATTACTGCCAATGTTGCCTGGGATAATATAGCCTGTAACGAGCAAACCCTTGATTTAGTGAGCAAGGCCGATGCATTTGTATTCGGAACACTTGCCGCCAGAAGCAAGGTATCCCGGAATACGCTTTACCGAATGTTGGACATAGCTCGCTTCAAGGTTTTTGATATCAACCTGCGCCCACCATTTTATGACCGTGAATTGCTGATGACGCTGCTCGCCAAGGCTGACTTGGTAAAAACCAACAAAGCTGAACTTAGAGATATCCTAGCCTTTTTTGGAAAAGATTATCAGTCGGAAGAAGACAGCATGGCTTACCTGGCAGAAAAATTTAATTTAAAAGAAGTACTTCTTACCAAAGGCAGCCGCGGGGCAATGCAGTACGGCCATCAGCAATTTTGCCATTGTGATGCTATACCTATCACCATTAAAGACACTGTTGGCAGCGGCGATTCATTTTTGGCCGGTTACCTGGCCTCCAAGCTATCGGGCGGTTCTGTAGAAGAAGCTATGCAAAACGCGGCAGCTATGGGTGCCTTTATTACCTCTCAAAGCGGCGCCTGCCCGCAGTACGACCTTGCTGCTTTTAATCATTTTAAAGAAAGCAACCTCCATGCTTTTTTGAAGAAAACAGCATAACGCCTCATTTTGATTATCTAACCTCTTATACCAAAAACCAATTAAATAAACCAATTATGGCAACCATGATGACCAGCATGCCTGACGTAAAAAAAGAAGTATCGTCTGCTCAGGCTAATTCACAAACAAAATACAATTATGCCGTTCCGCTCATATTAATTACCAGTTTGTTTTTTTTGTGGGGCATGGCCAATAACCTGAACGATATATTAATCAGGCAATTCCAAAAGGCTTTTAAATTAAGCGACTTTCAAAGCGGGTTGGTGCAGTCGGCTTTTTATATGGGTTATTTTTTGCTGGCATTGCCCGCCTCATACGTCATGAAGCGGTATAGCTACAAAACGGGCATCCTTGCCGGGCTGGTACTGTATGCGTGCGGTGCTTTCCTATTCCTGCCCGCCGCCGATGCGCGCTCTTACAGCTTTTTTTTAATGGCCTTATTTGTTATTGCCAGCGGGCTTGCCTTTCTGGAAACTGCCGCCAACCCTTACGTTGCTGCTTTAGGTTCGCCCAATACTGCCAGTTTCAGGCTAAATCTTGCCCAAGCATTTAACCCAATAGGTTGTGTTACAGGTATCATTGTAGGGCAGCGTTACATTTTTTCGGGGGTAGAGCATACTCCCGAAACGCTAAGCAAACTAACACCGGCAGTATTACAAGCTTATTATTCGGCCGAAACGGCAGCCGTAAAAATGCCTTACCTTTATATTGGTCTTGTGGTTATCCTATTTGCCGTATTGATTGCCCTAACCAGGTTCCCGTTGGTACAGGAAGAAAATCCGGGTGTAGAGGAAAATGATGCAACACCGCAACAGCAATCTATTCTTAAAAATACCGGTTTTGTCTGGTCTGTTATTGCGCAATTCTTTTACGTAGGCGGACAGGTTTGCATTTGGAGCTTTCTGATTCGGTACACCCTTCACAACATGCCGGGCACTCCCGAAAAAACGGCGGCCAATTATCTTATTATTTCCCTGGTAGCTTTTACGGCTGGTAGGTTTGCAGGCACAGCCTTACTCAAAAAAATCAACGACCGCTTACTATTGTCCATTTATGCCATCATTTGTATAGTACTGATAGCTGTCGCCATTTTAATACCCGGCACTATCGGATTGTGGGCTTTAGTAATTACCAGTTTCTTCATGTCTATCATGTATCCTACTATCTTCTCTTTGGGTATTGCAGGATTAGGCACCGGGGCCAAACTGGGAGCGTCTATTTTAGTAATGTCTATTATTGGCGGTGCGGTATTAACAGCATTAATGGGTAAGGTATCTGACATCATTGGCATCTCCTACGCATTCCTCATTCCGCTGGTGTCTTTTTCGGTAGTGCTGTTTTGTGGATTAAGAAAATTTAACAAACCAAATCCTGAGTTGAGTACAGGCCTGAACTAATAGTCAAATCATTTATCATCTTCAAATTATTAAAGACAATGAAAAGAAAATATTGTCTTGTGCTACTGCTTTGCCTATTAGCGAGGGTTGCCGCGTCGCAGATTGTGATTACCAACAAGAATTTCTCGATGGGTACCACCGGACGCATCGGTGCAGGGATATCTCCAACTATAGAAGGCCATACCGGCAGGCAACTTAATTTATTGGGACAAGGCTCTTTGGGAAGCCGTCTTGAACAAGGCGATTATATCGATTTTCTTCCCTCCTTCCATTTCACCCCGGTAAACGCGAATAAAGACAGTACCAAAATTGATTTCCAGGCAAGGCTGGCCTTTTACTCTACCAATGGCACGTTTCTGGGCAATGTTACTTCCGGCTCTATCGGCGGAACCATCATCAGTTTGCCCGAGGCCTTTGTTGAAGCCAGAAACATTGTTGGCAGTAAATGGAGCGTTTGGGCCGGGGCAAGATACATGCGTTATGACGATATACACATCTGTGATTATTTTTATTTTGACGACCATTCGACCCAGGGCTTCGGTATCAAATATAAAAATACGTCGTTTTCCATGTTTTTCCCGGCGGCTATAGACACTTCCTCATCCGGGCTGGTACCCTATTCTTACGTCAACATCATCGCCGGACAAAAAAGGCTAACGTATCGTCAGCAGGAAATTTTTGTACTGGAGCAGAATATTAAAAGATACCAGGGGCATGATATTAAACTTTTAGGAGAGCTGCATTACGTGTCAGGGTCGGCCAAAAATTCTGCTCCCTGGTATCCGGAAGACAAAGGATGGGTGGCCGGTATCAAGTGGTCGGCGGCTCTCAAAACCAAACATCCGGGCTCTTTTAACCAGCTATCCTTTCGTTACGGCAGTGGTATAGCCAATGGTGGCGATAATGGCATTACACAAACTTGGCATACCTATGGTGCTCCTGACCCGCAAACACGGCGCTACAATGGCGCGTTCTCATCTACCGCGGTAGAACATTTTTTGCTGAATTTTAATCATTTCAGCGTTAATGGCTATGCCGTTTACACCAAAAGCAAGGGAGGTGCGCAAACCGCCGAGGCTACAGATTATTACAACCGAACCATCTACAATAAAAAAACTGATTTTGTCACCGGTGCCCGGAGTATCTTTTACCTAACCAACTGGTTTCACCTGATTACAGAAATACACCATGCACAACGCTGGGACGGCAGCAATGCGCCTGCAACAATGACCAAATTTGTTTTTGCGCCAACGCTGGTGCCTACTGCCGAAAAAAGCGCCTGGGCCCGGCCGCACATACGGCTCATCTGCTCGTTTGCCCGCTACAACCAATATGCGGCAGAACATGGATATTCGGCATTTTTGCAACAAGCCGGCAACCGCACTTGGGGAAGCTATTTTGGTGTAAGGACAGAATGGTGGATATTTTAATAAATCCTTACCAATAAAGTAATTAAAATGAACATAAAATTCGGAGCATCACTGCTCACCTGGACCCTTCCGGCCTGGACAGCCGAGCGCGGTAAATACGCAATAGAACAATCGGCCCGTGCCGGTTTTGACCTTCTGGAGATACTATTACCGGCCAACATGCAAATTGATGCGGCAGCTGTAAAACAGCAACTCAAAGACAATCACCTCGACGTTGTTTGTTCACTGAACCTGCCGGCATTTGCCCATATACCATTTTATCCGCAGGTAGCCGGCCAGCTTATCAAAAAAGCTATTGAAAAAGCAGCAGAGTTGGGCGCCGAATTATTGGGTGGCGTGCTGCATAGCGGTATAGGCGTGTTTAGTGGCAAGCCTGTAACCGATTCAGAAAAACAAACCGTTTGCGATGTTTTAGGCGAAGCTGCCCGGCATGCGCAAATGCTTGGCATAAACATCGCCATCGAACCCATCAACCGTTACGAAAGCTATGTGTGTACCTGCGCCGATGACGTGCTTCAAATCATCAATACGATTAATTTACCCAATATCGGGCTGCACCTGGATACCTTTCACATGAATATTGAAGAGGAGGGATTTATTAAACCTGTACAAGCAGCAGGCAACCATCTTAAACACGTTCATATTACCGAAAGCAACCGCGGTATGCCTGGCGAAGGCAACGTACGCTGGGGCGATTTCTTTTCTGCATTAGCCGATATTAATTATCAGGGAGCCTTGGTACTCGAAAATTTTTCGTCTTCCATACCCGGCATGGCAGAATCCGTATCACTATGGAGACCCTCAAAACACAACGCTACCAACCTCGCCGCCGGCAGCCTGCAATTTATACAGGAGAAATGCAGGGAGTACGATAAGTCATCGGTATAATATTGGATGCAGCTGAACTCCGTGGAGGGTAACCAATATCCTTAACGCCATTTTCAATGAATCGTCCTGAAATAAGTAGATAGATTTATAATCATCCCGATAGCATCAAAGTTATCGGGATATTTTATTGATGCACCATGTTTGGTGTTTTCATTTTTAAAGCTAAATGTGGTCGCCGATTATTGTATAACTCAATGGCTTCGTGAACCAGCAATGTTGTCTGAAGCCTTGATTTCAGAACCCTTCCAATGCCAAACTCCTCTTTTAAAGTCCGGTTTATCCGCTCAGCCAGTGCATTCTCATAAGGGTCGCCTTTTTCAGTCATACTCATTTTGATCTGGTGTTGATTAGCAACACTGACATATTCAGCGCTGCAATATTGCAAGCCCCGGTCTGAATGATGAATCAGCGGGAGCCGTTTATTGATCCTGCCTTTAACCGCCATTAACAATGCTTGCTTCATTTGCATAGCTTACATATTATCCGCTATAGCGTAGCCCACTATCTTTCTGCTGTAAGCGTCCGTGACCAGGTTTAATTAACAGTTACCCTCATCGGTTTTCAGATAGGTAATGTCACTCACCCAAACTTGATTTCACTGGCCTGCAGGCTGTCCGGGATCTGATGGTGAAGCTTCCACCCTCCTAGACGAGATAAGACCTTACGTTCCTGGTCAACAAATGCCTTGACCTGTAACTCCTACGTTGCTCTTTGCTGCTGCTGCTAACAACGTTTATAAAAGTACTGGCGGCTGTAACCTAAACACGGGCTACTGATCCAACGGCGATTCGTCGTTCCTCTTTGGAGCCTGCTCTCTGGTAGCTTCGGACAACAGGCTCAAATACTTTTTTCGAATATCGGTATCAAACTGGCTGTCGGCAATGTCAATGGCTCGGTTCAGTATCTCCTTTTCCTGCTACAGGCGTTTGAGCTTCTTTTCCAACTCCCGTATCTTTTTATTTGGCGTATCGCGTTTCATGGTCTCCGATTCTTTCCAGTCTAATCTACCATGTTTTCTGAGCCAAACCAAGACCGTGCTTTTACCCTGAATCCCGTAACACAGCTGCGCCTGCTTAGAGGTAAGTTCCCCTTTTTCCACTGCGTCTACAATCTGTAGTTTGAACGCTAAACTGTAATCCTTCTGAGTCCTCCGATGATAACTCTTACTCTCTTGTTTTTCCACCTGTTAACACTCTTTGTGTCTACTTATTTCAGGACGATTCATGCAATCACAATAAAAAGGCTGCATCTCTATTGATGATACAGCCTCTTTTTAAGATGCTGTCAGCATGCTACTGATTTAAATCTAGCTGGTCATCAACCAGCTGGACATTCGCATTGATCGGCTCAAACACAGTTGTTATCATTTCTTGTGCGATGGCTTTAAAATCAGCCTCTGCCGTATTCAAAAAAAGCTTGTCTTGTAAGCTAATAGATACGTCAATCAGAAGCTTTGCATCTAGCAAATCTTCTGATTGTTGTCTCAGTTCTTCTTGTAGAGAAGCGTTTTTCAGTTCGAGTTTTTCAATCAAAGCCTGCTGGAATAAAGCATGAACTTTAATCGCAGTGCTTCCAACTTCCTTCGATTTGCTTTCGACGATGCCTCCCATCACAAGATTATCGAGGAAATAAAGAGATTGCGCTCCATTGTTAAAGTATCTGAATTAATTTTGTGACATTCAAAACTCCTTGCTGACTATCTTTGTAGTTTATTTAACAGAACAATCCCATCTGTGTCAAGACCTTATGAAAATACTTCTTTGTGGCGCTGCTGATGTAAAACGAGTTTTGCCTCAATTCAACGATCTGATGACTCAAATGAGTTATGAGTCCCGAGATTACATTGATGGAACGCTCGGTGCTACAAACAGTAATGATTGGGG
This sequence comes from uncultured Mucilaginibacter sp., assembly GCA_913777515.1. GTDB lineage: Bacteria > Bacteroidota > Bacteroidia > Sphingobacteriales > Sphingobacteriaceae > Mucilaginibacter. Next base: position 12,469 of record CAJYSL010000258.1, on the reverse strand, counting down.
TGAAAATTCTATGGAAGCAGTTGAAAGTGCTAACATAATTGTTTTTATATTGATAGAACAGGCTGGCGAAATCACTTGGGGTATCGAATATCAAACCGCGTTCAACATTGGCAAACCGTATATCCTTTTGTGTGAAAGACAGCTGGCAGAGCATTACTTTGAAATACGATCTCAAAAAGGTATCACCGTTGATGAAAGTCACCGCTTTTATAAGGCAAAAAATGTGCTTGATTTGCTTACATCGCATAAACGTAATATTGTGACGTTCGACCTGGACAAAGGAGATTTTAAGAAAGTACTGACGATCCAGATTAATTCCGAATTGGAAAGAGCAGCCAAGCTACTTCAGATACACAATCGTAACAAAACTCTTTTAAGCTTGGTTAAGAGTGAAAATTATAAGACAATCAGTAAAGAAAAGCTTGGGGAAGATCAAACCGATTATCTTAAAAAAGTGCTATTCGATCCTTTTGAAAATAAAGAAGTCAGAAAGAGGGCCTTATATTACTTTACTAAGCATAAAGTGCTGAAGGACGACGAAATAATTGCGTTGTTTGAAGACTCCGAACAGGGAATTTCAAGACTGACCGTAAACGACCTTGCGCAACTTACCAGCGAAGAAAGCGATAGAGCGTTAATAATTAAAAACCTCGTCAATTTTTTGCAAAGTTCAGATGACAGCGGTATGATCCGGCGGGCAATCGCTTCTATTTTAGAGACCGATGTAAAAATTGGCCTTATTGAACTGTTCGGTGTTTTCCCGGCACGGGATATTGGAACGCCTCGGAGAATAATGGAATGGTTGACTGAAAATTTCGACACTTACTCAAAAATGGTTAGTGACACTGAGTTTGACAAAAAACTAAAAGAGATGAAAGAACTTTGTAAATCCTATTCAAAGCCTAAAACTATCGAAAAGCTGGTCGAGAAGTTTGATGAATTGCTTGACCAGTCAAAGGGAAAATCCTAACTGCAACTTTCCCTGCCAACAAATCTCATATTATCGCTTCAATCGATTCTTCATTTGCAGAGTTATCACTTACGGTTGATCGCCTGATTAATTGTTTCTGTATTGACGCCAGTTACTTGATATTCTTGTGCTAGTTGCAGCCAACAACTTAACGCACTCTTGGTCTGATCAAGAATTTTGTCTATTAGCTTCTTGGATAGGTTGGCTTCCCGACCAAGCTTCACAAGTTGCTTAATTGTCGGATTTTTGCCTTCGCACATCAACATCGTGCTTTGCTCACCATTCGGCCCACTGGAAAAAGTGAGATCGTACGCTGGCGCAAGCTTCCAGGCTCCGGTTTCATCCATCAAAAAGCTGAAGTTTTTCGCATGGTCGTCCCGGTTATGTGCCAGCACGTTGAATACGGCCAATCGGTACATTTTTTCCACTTCACGGATATCTTTAGTGAGTGCACCTGTCAGGTTAAGTAAATCTTCGTAATCAAGGGCAGGGGTTCTAAAATCGCTGTGCAACAATCCGGCTGCAGTATGCATATGCAGTCTTTTGCTACCGTCCCGGTCAAAGCGCTTAACAGAAAAATATCCGGCCCCTTTTTGTGAGGAGAATAAATGTACATCCGGCATGGCCAGCCCCGCATCTTTTGCCATCAAGGCATAAACATATTCGATAGCGCCTGCATCTTGTCCATCCTGAGAATTGGAAAACTTAACCAGCCATGGCTCGAATTCTTGTTCGAGATTTTTTGCACCATAAACAATCCGGCTACGGTTTCCATTTACACCAATCAAAGCTTTGGGACGAGCGTCGGCAGAGGAGCCGTTTAGCGCCAGCAATTCCTTTAAAACGTCATCCGAGGCACCTGCATCCGCACAGTACTTTACCCACAGATCCTTCTCATCCTGCTTGGCGGTGAGCACCAAACCGCCATAACCGTTTTCCAGAAACTTCTTGGCCAGCATCTTTCCTGAACCGGATGTTTTACCGGAACCTATCCCACCGAAAATCTGAATTCCTTCTACAGCGTGCCTTGTCGTGAAATGCGCATATCGCTGTTCTCCTAAAGAAATTTGAATCAATGGCCGATCAAGGTCGAAAAGATGCATAGTGACTTGGTTAAAGGTTTGGCGGTAAGGCCTTTAACAAATCTAATTTTTACTTTTGAAAAAAAAATCTTAGCAGTTTTTTCGTTCGCCGTTCTTTTCAAAATGTGCCGACTGATCAGGTCACGTGCGGGAAGCGGCGAGTGCAAAGCTGCTTCTTTGCCTTCGATTAATAACACTTCCCGTAGTTTGATCAAGGTCAGCGCTTGCAGATCGGTCGAGTTTAAGCGGTCATCAAATCTAAACGTTGGATCATTCAAAGTCTTTCTCAAAAAAACCTCAGCGCAAACTGATGTCTCCAGTGCAGGAACATAACCTAAAAAGCCGGTCAGACGTTCTTTGGCTTTTTCTGCGAGATGGGGAAGGTAGGTGTAATATTTCTCGTAATCGATCCGGCTATTATAGAGGTTCAGATGTTCATCATATATCACGTTTCTCACTAGCTTAAGATGCACTTCTACGTCTGCATATAGCTGATCCAATGAGATTTCGCCGTCCAAATGCTGTTTGATAGCACTTCGAATAAAACTTTCATGCGGTAGGGTGAAGCATTCCGGTGGATCAAAGCCGAGCAGGGCATGCATTACATTCTTTGAGGTGATGTCTAACTCAGGGTAGAGCAATGCATTTAGCGCAATGTCCGACCATTGTATGGTTTCCGCTTTGGATCTTTTTCGGTCACGTAAATAGGCGTCTTTATCACCTTTATAAATGCTTTGAATAATGTCTTGGGTCAGCTCGCTTGAATACATCACAAATCCACAAATTTTCTTAACTTGTTAGATATTAACAGATTTACCTCAATAAGTCAAACGTTATGGATAAGGAAAAAGAAGTTTGTGCGAAATTACCGGAAGGTTTCGCCGCTTTGGAACCGTCGCTAAACGAATATCTGCGCATCAGCAAGGATGCTGATACGCAGATCGCGCAACTTAATAAGGATATTGCACCACAGCCACGTCTCGATCCACCAGGCTCAAATAGAGGCAATGATAATCTGACCAAGCAGGCGACTATCAACCGCCTGATTGCCGAAAAATCTGAATTCTACCAGCGGTTCAACACGCCGCTTCAACGGGCTATCCAATCAGTTGATCAACGTAAGGCCAAAGAACTTCATTCAGCTGTGGATTATCATTTGGATAACAACCCTTATGCAGGTTTAGACGCTGGCGATAAACAGGAAGTTAAGAAGGTTGAAAAAGACGACATCACAAGCTTTAAATTTATGGAACAGCGGTATTTCTCGAAATACGAAGCGCCCACAGCTATTAGGGACCGTTCGGAACAAATCAGCTTCGATGATATGAGTAAAATTTATTTTGACCGACTAGACAAGGATCATCCGGTTCACTTTGATGATTTAGATATTGATAAGGACTAAGTTCGCTGACTAATCTTTTTCGGGCTCGATATCATCAATTTCTTTTGGAATTTCTTCGCCCCTTTCATCTTTTAACCAGTCAAGGCGATAGCTATCGAAAATTTCATCCTTATGTTGACTGATTCCAGCCTTTATTGCCTTAAACTTATCGCTTTGCACAGCAACGTGATCAACCAAGTCTGCAATCTCAGGAGATATCCGATTGAGTTTATAACCCAAATTGAATGCGGCGATATATTCGGCCGATGGCTCTATTTCTTCTTCCATTGCTCAAAAGGTTCTTGTACAAAATCATCAAGAAAGTCGTTGATGGAATCCCGGTCGTATAAAATAATTTTCTTTTCCGGTTGTGTGTATCTGATCTGCCCTTCATCGCGGAGTTTTTGAAGCGTTGTTTTGCTTTTGATTCGCAACAGTTGCATCGCCTCTATCCCGGAGATCCACTTGTCTTCTTTAGAAGTCGGAGTTGGTTGCAGCCTTGCTACAACTTTTTCAATCAGAGCGTAAAAAGCTGCTTCCTCAAGACAGATCACTTCCATATTGCAAGATAAAAATTTCTTTTAACAAGACATGTAGGTGATGATTTGCAAAGGCACTAAATCAGACATCAAACCGCCACTGTTGCCATCCCGGTAATTGTTGTGTTAAGCCACCTGTATCGTCGGTGATACTGATAATTATCTCGCATAATTCCTCGTGAACTTCTTGATATGCATCTTTTGAATAGGGAACAATGCTTTTATCAAGAATTTTTTGATGACCGATTACGGCATCCAATGCTTCCGAAATTTTGCACAATTCATCCACTGAAAATCCAACAAGAGCCTTATTACGCGTAACGCTTGATAGCTTCATTATCGTTCGTCCTTTAGCTTATATTCTAACTTTATTACGACGATACAGAGCCGATGTATGACTGTAAAGTTCTGTTCAATGTATTTTGCGGATTTATTGAAACCGAATCCGGTGACTACTTAAAACAAAGCATCATTTATCCCAACAATCTGGTTAAATATTGATTATAATTTATCAATATTTGGTTATATGAATAAAATTACATATATGATATTTATTTATATCTAAACATACTTATCCGTTATGCATCAACACCTTTATAATCCGGCTACAGGCTAATAGCATCCTATCCGGTTTTCTCTCTGCTTTCCAAATCTAACTTTAACACTAACCTGCATTCTGCAAGAAAATGAAATCATTATCATTTTTCAAGACCATCCTTTCTTTAGTTTTTTGTGCTCTTGGAGCAACAGTTATGGCCCAGCCCAAGGTTCCGGTAGCGCCGGAGGCGGCTGCACTTGCCAAAATGGTTAATTACCCGGTTAACCTGAATACGGGTATACCCGATATTTCGGTGCCGTTGTATAACCTCAAAATCGGCGAGATCAATTTTCCGTTAACTTTAAACTATCATGCCGGAGGCTTTAAAACCGGCGAGCGGGCAACCAGGTCGGGTTTGGGCTGGTCGCTGAGTGCCGATATACAGATTACTCGTACTGTAAACGGGGCTGATGACCTTGGTGGCGGTTACATTGGTAATGAAGATATCAGGGCTTATGACAAAAATCATCCTGAATTGGATTTTACTTTTAATATTCAAAATGCCCATGCATTGGCCACCGGGCAGATGGATGGGATGCCGGATAAATTTAATTACAAGCTTTTAAATAAAAGCGGATCTTTTTATTTTTTTAAAAACATTTGGGGTACCGGTTACAGTATTGTGCCTGTACCGTTTGATAATTTGAAGATAACTTATGCCGACGGTGCTTTTACCATAGTAGATACCGATGGTACTACCTACTATTTCGGCAGCACAGGTGGCCCTATAAGTTACGGAAACTACCAGCAATACTACACCGAGCTTTCAGGCGATACCCGATCAACCTTCAAATGCCGGCAGATAGTTAATGCCAACACAAACGAAGTGATTGATTTTGTTTACCAGGCCAAAGCCCCAGTGTTATATTTTAACCGCAAGCACTCTATAGAGTATTATTCAAATCCCAATCCATGCTCGATGACATGGGAAAATATTTATGCTACCAACACCGTAGTAAAAACCCAATATCCGGGACTTAACGATTACAATCAGTTGCTTGGGAATTACCGGATGTTTCAACTGTCTTCGCCTAAGTATATGGAAAATTTCCCGAACGGGAAGTCGGTTTTTCATTTACCCGATTTTAACGGTATGACTCAAACGGATAACATTTACAATATGGTTCCGAACAATGGTTCAGGGCTGTTTGTTTACGGCCTGGCACTTACCCAGATCAACTTCCGTACAGGGTCTGTCAGTATCAACGGTACCGAAGATATCAACTCTATCCAGATTAAAAATGCTGCCGGTGAAGAGGTTAAAACCATTAACTTCCGGCAGTCAACCACCTATCCGCAAAATACACCAATATTTGCCAATAACGCCGAATATTTAAAGGCTGGTACCCGCTATCTCGACTCGCTTGAGTTTACGGCCAATGGCAAACGCTTTGAAACCTATAAATTTCGATACGCCAATAAATTTGCTTTTGGTGATTTTTTACAGGGAAAAGATGCGTGGGGCTATGCTAACGCCAACACCACGAATGTTGACCCCCAGAATAATACCATGGCCATAAGCCAAACCGGTATTACGCAAAGATTTTATCGTAGTATAAATTTTAACGAAAACTGTTCAAACTTTATAGACAACGTACTTTTTACCATAGGTAGCCCAAACGGTAATGCGGAGGCCACCGACGAAACACCTTTAACCGCCGGAATGCTGCGACGTATCATCTATCCTACCGGCGGCTACGTAGACTTTGAGTACGAAGGCAACAGTGCCCGGCAGGGTGTTGCCGGATCTGAAGCTGATATAGTGGCCATGACCGGCGGGCTGCGTATCAAAACCATCAGTTATTCTGACGGCTTTTCTGACAAGCCGTCGTCCTATAAATACTACCGGTACGGGGAGTTTGAGGAAGGAACGGGTTTACTTATTAATAATCCTTACCAGGAGTATGATTACATTAAGCGTTCATTTAAACCTTACCATTATACGCAAACAATGGCCTATCTGACTGGGCCGGGTTCATCAGGCTATTCTGACGATCCTCGCTTTACACCTATTCAATATAATTGCAGCAATCCGAGCTGTGTCCGGATCGTGACAAAGGAGGATAAAACAACCTATCTGCCGGCATCATCCACAGACTATACCTACCCCACAGGGGCACCAATTTATTACACGCGGGTAACCGAGTATAACCAGGACCTGGGGTTGATGACGGGTAAAAAGGTTTATAAATTTTGTAAACCCAACGATTACGGGACTTACTCTTTTTACAGCGAGGCCAAAGTGCCTGGCACCAATGTAGACGTTTTAAAAACTGATGGGTTGATGGGGGTGCCCACAGCCATCGAAGATTATGAGTATAAAAACGGCGCATTTAAAATGGCCCATTCCAAATCATTCTCTTACTATAAATACGCGAAGTCGGCTCAGATCAGGGTCATATATGCGTTCCAGAAAATAGATTACAGCGCCTACGAGGGTACTAACACTGGCCCGCTGCCTGACCTTTACATGAGCGGCGGTACCAATATACCATTTGCAAACGAAAGCCATGGTTTACAACAGATTTTTTCAGTTGGGCAATACGGTATACAGATAGCCAAGTTATTGCCTTTAACAGAAACGGAATGCTGGTATACAGGCAATAACGACTCGATACAAACCAGGGTTGATTATGCTTACGACAACCCGACATACCTTCAGCCTACCCGCATCACCACCACCACCGGTACCGGCTCTGTATCCAAAGCGGTAAAATACGCTTATGATTACCCCGGTGTTGCTGTTTATGATGCGATGAAGAGCCGTAACATGATTAGCCAGCCCATTGAGGAAATCAACTATCATAGGGAAGGAAGTTTGCCCGAAACAGAAACAGGCCGCACCAAAACGGCTTATGCTACTTTTAATGCAGGCATTCATATACTCCCTTCCAGTATATCAAAATCTGTAGGTGGAGGCCCTTTAGAGACCGAACTTTCTTTTGACATTTATGGCGGCACAAATGTTTTGCAGACGACCACGAGAAATTCACTGGTAAAATCGTACCTGTGGGATAATACGGGGGTATACCCACTGGTGGAAGTGAACGGGGCAAGTTATGGTGTTGTTAACTCTTTGGCAAACAATGCCAGCCTGGATGCCTCTTCGTTATCTGCCATTAAAAACCTGGGCAGCTCGTTGCAAACTGCATTGCCTAACAGCATGGTAAGTACCTATGCCTATAAGCCGATGGTTGGGGTTACGGCCATCACCGCTCCCGACGGGTTATCCAAGTATTTTAGTTACGATGATTATGGCAGGCTGCTTAACGTAAAAGACAACCAGCAGCGTATTGTAAAACAGCACGAGTATGTGCTGGCTAAAACACCCGCCATGGCAAGCGGTGATTATTATACCTTCAATAAGCCGGAAATGCATAGTTATAACGCTTTTGGGGCAGACGGCGTCCGTAGATTAGTTAATAGCGTGTACACCTGGAATACTGTAGCAGGCGGGATAGACGAAACCCGGCCGGAAGCAAACGTTTTACTGAAGTTGAATATCTGGCCATCCGGCGGACCTATACCTAACCTGGTATACCTGGATTTAATACAAAACGGCACGGTAGTGGTAAGCAAGCGCATACCATACAACGTGTCAAACTTTTCGTTTGATGAGCTTTACGTAGAGCCAGGAGTTTACCAGGTGGCCATCCGGTACGAAACCAACTACAACGGCAGCCTGTGTAATTTTAAGCTTAATAACAATACCGTACGTACCGGAGATACTTTAACGCTGCAGGCCGGCGCTACTTACACCGGTATAATGTTTAACAATTAGTCAACATCTAAACCTCACTACATGAAAAGGTTATTATTTATACTGCTGCTTTGGGTTTTGGGCCTGGGCAGCTCTGCGGCCTATGCACAAGCTAAAGACCGGGGCGCACCCGGGGGCCGCGAGCAGATCAATTTATATCGGAAAAACCTGAAGCTCGATTCGGCAAAGGCAACGGAAGTGCATGCCGTACATGAGCGTTACAAACAGGAAATGAAGGCGGCCGAAGCAGATACCACCCTTGGGCCGTCGGCCAGGGGCAAGCGTATACAGGCGCTGATGGATAAAAAAAACAAGCGGCTGGAGGAGCTGCTAACCCCCGGGCAGCAGCAAAAGCTTATTCCGCCATCAGAGCGCGTAAAACCTGTTACCAAATCAAAACCCTGATCCCTATCCCTTACTCACAATGATAAAACAAAAGATACGTGCATGGTGGTTTTGCGCCATTATGCTGATGAGCCTGTTTGCGGTGGCGGCCCAGGCACAAACCGGCGTAAGCATGGCTACGGCCATTGATGCAGGCAGCTTCGGTAGCTCGGGCGGCAGCTTTACCGACTCGCGTAACAGCGCAGGCACCGGCAGTATTACCTATGTAAACAGCATGGGGCAGCCCAGCCCCGAGGTGTATTACCGCTTTACGGTTGGGGGGCAGGCCACCATTGATTTTTCGCTTTGCCAAAGCAATTTTGACACCTACATTCATTTGCTGGATGCCTCGGGCAGCGAGATTACCTACCAGGACGACTCGCCGGACTGTGGCACGCGCTCGCACCTGAGTTATGGGTTAACTACCGGCACATACTACCTGGTGGTAGAAGGATACTACCAGAACACGGGCACCATAGGCCTGTCGGTAACGGCACCGGTGATGGCCCCGCCCGTCAGCCCGCCGTCTATCAGCTACGCCTCCGCCGGCTTTAACGCCACAGTAGGCAGCGCCTTAAACCTGGTGCCTACCAATACGGGCGGCCCCGTGCCGGCAGATGTAACGGCAAGCACGCTTGTGGGTAGCGGATCGCTATACAACCCGCTCGGTACGGCGGCAGATGCGCAGGGTAATGTATATGTGGCCGATGCCGGCAACCAGCGGATATTAAAAATTGATGCCTCGGGGAGCGTGAGCACGTTTGCCGGTAACGGCAATCCCGGCTATGCCGACGGCAGTGGCTATGCGGTTATGTTCAGGCATCCCTCGGCGCTCACGGTGGATGCCGGCGGCAACGTTTACGTGTCTGACCAGCAAAACCACCGCATCCGCAAAATAACCCCGCAGGGCGATGTAACCACCGTGGCCGGCAGCGGTTCGGCCGGTTATGCCGATGGTTACGGTACCTCGGCAAGTTTTAGCAGCCCCATAGGCCTGGCCATAAATAGCCAGGGTAACCTGCTGGTGGCCGATTACGGCAACCACCGCATACGGATGATCACGCTATCGAGCGGTATGGTAAGCACCTATGCCGGCAACGGCGCTGCCGGCTTTACCGACGGCAGCGCTGCATCAGCCAGTTTTAGAAACCCGATGGGCCTTTGCTTTGATGCGCAAGGCAACCTGTACGTGGCCGACCGGCTCAACCATGCCATCCGCAAAATTAGCGCCGGCGGCACGGTGAGCACCCTGGCCGGTAACGGGCAGTCGGGCTATACCGACGGCAGCGGCTCGGCCGCAAGCTTTAACCTGGCCAACGGCATAGCGGCCGGCGCCGACGGCAACCTGTACGTGGCCGACCAGGGCAATAACATGATAAGAAAGGTTACCCCGCAGGGCGCTGTAAGTACTTATGCAGGCACCACCAGCGCCGGCAGTGTTGACGGTACGGGCAGCGCTATCCGCTTTAATTCGCCGTACGGGCTTAGTGCACGCGGCAGCACGCTGTACATTGCGCAAACCGGCAACTATGCCATACGCGCATTACAGCAGGGCGGGTACAGCATTAGCCCTGTGCTGCCCGGCGGGCTTGCGCTAAACCCGGCAACGGGCGAAATTACCGGCACACCTGCAGCCCCGCAGCAACCAACTAACTACACCGTAACCGCTGCTAACAGCGCAGGCAGCAGCAGCTTTAGCTTTACCTTAACCATCAGTACCACAGCGGTGGTAGCTGCCGGTCCGGTTTCTGATTACAACTACATTTATACCTACCTGCCGCGTGTGGCGGTAACCAACCCGGACGGCCTGGCCGGATACAGCATTGCCGACGTAAACAGGCAGGTACAATATTATGACGGGCTGGGGCGGCTTATGCAGGCAGTATCGGTGGGTGCCAGCCCTACCGGTAAGGATGTGATACAACCCGTAGCCTATGATGATTTTGGGCGCGAGGCTGTAAAATATCTGCCCTATACCAGTAGCAGCGGCGTGGCGGGCTCGTACCGCCCCGGGGCGCTTAAGGGGGCCACCGGTTATGACGACAGCCCGCAAAAGCAGTTTTACACAACGCCTAATACCGACCACGTGGTAACCGGCTACCCGCTGGCTGCCACCATGTACGAAAAATCGCCGCTGGCCCGGGTAATTGAGCAGGGTGCTGCGGGCGAGGCATGGCAGCCCGACCAGGGGCATACTGTTAAAGCCGAGTATACCTACAACGCCTACCGGGGCCAGCCCGACGGCGACGTGATACGGTACGAGGCCGATTTAACCGGCGGCTTTGCGCGTAACCTGAGCATCAAGGGAAATCATGCTTACTCGAGCTTGTTCTTGAAGATCAACAAAGATGAAAACTGGGTACTGGCCGATGGTAAGGCGGGCTGCGTTTATGAGTACAAGGACAAGCTGGGCCACGTGTTACTTAAGCAAACGTTTAACCGGCTGCCCGATGCCAGCCTGCAAACCCTGTCTACCTATTATGTTTATGATATTTTAGGTAACCTGTGCTTTGTGCTGCCGCCGGGAGTAGAAACAGACGGCACCGGCATCACCCAGGCCAAACTGGACGACTTTTGTTATCAGTACCGCTACGATAGCCGCAACCGCCTGGTTGAAAAAAAGCTGCCCGGCAAGGGATGGGAGTTTATCATTTATAACCCTTTAGACCAGGTTACCTTTACCCAGGATGCTAACCAGCGCAACAAGCCCAACCAGGAATGGAGCTTTACCAGGTACGACAACCAGGGGCGGGTGGTGATGACCGGCATCTGGTTATCGGGCGACGGAGCGGACGGCGACATGAGCAACCCGGGTCATAGCCGTGAGTCCTGGCTGCGGGACTGGTCTGTTGTTCATACCCCAAGGTGGTCAAACCTGGACGGCGGAACGACAACCGGATATAATAACGACGACCCGCCGGGACCTATACTGACCATTAATTACTATGATGGTTACGGCTTTTTAAGCAACGGTAATATTAACCCCAATGCAGGTTCCTTTCCGGCACCTGATGCCAGCCAGATGGCTCATCCGGTAGGCAGGCTAACCGGCACCCGCACCGCCATACTGGGCAGCAATACCATGCTGCTTACCGTAAACTATTACGATCAGGACGGACGGCTGGCGCAAAGCAGGAGCAGCAACCACCTGGGCGGGTTGGATGTGGTAAACAATATTTATAACGGGGTTACCGGCGAGCTGATCACCAGCACCCGTACCCACACCAGCTCGGCCGGCGGGCCGGCTACCACGGTAGCCAACCGGTACGAGTACGACCACGCGGGCCGCAAGCAAAAAAGCTTTACCAACATTAACAGCGGCGGCGAGGTAATGCTGAGCCGGTTATATTATAACGAGCTGGGGCAGCTTAAAACCAAAAAGCTGCACAACGAGATGCAGAGCACAGACTTTGCCTATAACGAACGTGGATGGATGAAAAGCGTGCAGAGCAACGAGTTTAGCATGCAGCTTAAATACGAGGACGGCACCACCCCGCAGTACAACGGTAATATTGCAAACCAGCAGTACACCAACGGCAGCAGTAACACCTTTACCTACAGTTACGACAAGCTGAATAGGTTGCTTAGCGGTACAGCCACCGGTATGAGCGAGACGATGAGTTATGACGTGATGGGCAATGCCACAACCGTGAGCCGGGATGCCTTTAGCGGTACCTTTACTTACGAGGGTAACCGCCTGAAGCAGATTGTAAGCCCGGGCTGGAACAGCGGCACCTACACCTACGATGTAAACG
>CAJYSL010000257.1 GCA_913777515.1 uncultured Mucilaginibacter sp. | reverse complement strand
CCACGGCCGATGGAGGCGCGATAATAATGCCCTTGCGTACTTCTTCTTTAACCGAATCGGCAGTAATGCGTTCCGTGGGTTGTAGTATGATGCCATTGCGCCGCAAGGCTTCGTTGGTATTTTCGATGACCCCGTGCGTATATGCTTTCCCGATAGATAAATCCAGATTTTGCAGTATGCGCTGGGCTTTGCCTAATGAGTAACCCACAATAACCGTAGCCAGGTTATTATCGCGGTTTTGCTGCCACCATTTGTTAACTTCTGTAAAAAGCTGCGCCTGCGGTTTCCATTTGTATACCGGCATGCCAAAGGTACACTCCGATATAAAATGGTGACAGTTTACCGGCTCAAACGGTGCACATACGCCATCATCTTCTACCTTATAATCGCCTGATACTACCCAAACCTGTCCCTGACTTTCTACCCTAATCTGCGCCGAACCTATTACGTGGCCAGCCGGGTACAAAGTGATGCTTACCCCATTCTTGATTACCGTTTCGCCATATTCAACCGTTTGTAGCTGGATTTCGCCCAAGCGGTAAAGCATCACCTCGCGCGATAGGTGGTGCGCCAGGTAACGTTTGTGGCCGGCATAAGCATGGTCGGCATGGGCATGGGTAATTACAGCATCGTCTACCGGTCGCCAGGGGTCAATGTAAAACTTGCCCTTGGCGCAGTAAATACCCTTATCCGTAAACTCCAGCAATGGTTTCTGCGACATATACTATACAACGGTATTTGCGCAGGTTGGTTTGCGGGGCTAAGCTTAGGCTGCCGTGGTGGCTTGCCAAAGCTTTACCGCCTCAACAGCCGGTTTTACATCATGTACGCGCAAAATATCGGCGCCTTTTATCAAGGCAATAGTATTTAAAATAGTGGTGCCGTTCAGCGCTTCGGCAGCGGTATTACCTAAGGTGCCATAAATCATGCGCTTGCGCGATACGCCTGCCAGTATGGGTAATTCAAGCATGTTAAAGCCATCCAGGCGATTCAATAAGGTATAACTATGCTCAGCAGTTTTGGCAAAGCCAAAGCCAGGATCTAAAATTACATCATGTACACCTAACTGTCTGAGTTGCTCATAAAGTGTAATAAAGTAATCCAGCACCTCCCTAAATACATCCTCGTAATGGGCCTGTTGTACCATGGTTTGGGGCGTGCCTTTCATATGCATCAAAATGTAAGGCACTTTTAAACGGGCTACGGTGGCAAACATATCCGGGTCGAGTTGCCCGCCGCCAATATCATTGATGATGTGTGCTCCCGCTTTAACCGCAGCTTCGGCTACCGGTGCCCTGAAGGTATCGATGGAGAGGATAGCATCAGGATATTTTTGTACGATGGCTTCTACCACGGGCAGCAAGCGGTCGGTTTCTTCCTGCACGGTAATGTCAGTAGCACCCGGCCGGGATGAGTAAGCACCTAAGTCGAGCATGGCAGCGCCGTCGGCCAGCATTTGCCCGGCCTGTTGCAGGGCATCAGCTACGGCAGGCTTTCGGCTGTCGGCAAAAAACGAATCGGGTGTCAGGTTAATAATGCCCATCACCTTCGGCGTGCTTAAATTGATAAGGCGGCCACCGGCATTGATGGTTGCCTTTTTATGAAAAACTGTATCTTTAGCCATTTACTGATGGCGATTTATGCCATGGTGAACAAATATCTAAAGAAAAACTAAATACTACTGTTTTGAGCAATACCGCAATAGAGTACGAAGCTGTCATCAACGCCTGCAAAAGCCTGTTCATTAAAAAAACACGCGATTATGGTACTGCCTGGCGTATACTCAGGCCATCATCCATCACCGACCAGATTTTTATCAAGGCACAACGCATCCGAACGCTCGAAGAAAAAAAGGTATCTAAAGTGGGTGATGATATTACCGGCGAGTACATCGGCATCGTAAATTATTGCTTGATTGCCATGATGCAGATTGACAGTAAGCCCGAGGATGCGCTGGAATTACCTGTAGAAACCGTGAGCGAACTGTTTGACCAATATGCCCAGGAAACGTACAATTTAATGCTGGCCAAAAACCATGATTATGGCGAGGCCTGGCGCGATATGCGTATCAGCTCTTTAACGGATTTGATACTGATGAAATTGCTTCGCGTTAAACAGATTGAGGATAACCAGGGACAGACCTTGGCCTCAGAAGGTGTGAAAGCTAACTATCAGGATATGCTCAATTATGCGGTGTTTGCGTTGATTAAATTAGGGCCACCAAGTACACCGGCAAGCCCCCCAGCCCCCTAAAGGGGGAGTTTTGAATTGCAATTAAGTTGATTGAATGGAAACGCTTACGAATAAAGATATACGAAATAGAACTGCATCTGCATCGGGAAACTGGTGGATTTGGTTTTGCCGCCTGGCGGTAGGGTTGCTGTTTATTTTTTCGGGATTAATTAAGGCTAACGACCCGCTTGGGTTTTCTTATAAACTGGAAGAGTATTTTGAGGTTTTTCATGTTACTTTTTTGAATGACCTTGCCCTGAGTATGTCGGTTATTTTATGCGCGCTCGAAATGATTTTGGGTTTTGCGCTTATCATCGGCATCCGCATCAACAGCGTTACCTGGGGATTATTGCTGCTCATTATTTTCTTCGGCTTTTTAACCTTTTACTCCGCCTTTTTTAAGGTGGTGCAAACCTGCGGCTGTTTTGGTGATGCTATTCCGCTTACGCCATGGGAATCGTTTGATAAAGATATGGTTTTACTGGCCCTGGTGCTGGTGCTGTTTTTTAACCGTAACCGGATGCAGCCTTTAGTAAGCCCCGCTGCCGAAATGCGCTGGCTGATTGCTGCAGTGGTAATTGCCTTGGGCATTGGTTTGTATACTTACAACTTTTTGCCGGTCATCGACTTTTTACCTTACAAAGTAGGCGCAAACATACCCGATGAGATGAAAACGCCGCCCGGCGCTAAACCCGATGAGTATGAACTGACCTATCAGCTTAAAAATAAGGCTAATGGTGAAACCAAGTCCATGAGCGATAAGGAATATCTTAAAACCGGGATTTGGAAAGATGCCAACTGGGTAATTCAGGGCGACCCTGAACGCCGCTTGATAAAAAAAGGCTTTGAGCCCAAAATTCGTGACTTAGGCATACAGGATGGCCAGGGTAACGATTATACCCAGGAACTGTTAGGAAATCCGTTTTACAACCTCATGGTGGTGGCTTACGATTTGAAACACACCAATGAAGCTGCCCTAAACCGGTTGAATGCCTTGGCCGTTAACCTGACACAGAATTATAACATGCGCACCGTGATGCTGACTTCGGCTTCGCCGGCGGATGCGGCTGCGTTCAGCAAAGCTCACCATTTAACTTTCGAGATTTACCATGCCGATGGTGTGCCGCTCAAAACCATGGTGCGTGCTAATCCGGGTATACTTTTGTTGAAAAATGGCACCGTCATCAGCAAATGGCATTACCATACCATGCCCGATTATGATGCGCTGGTAAAAAAGTATTTGCAAAAACAATAAAGGCTTATGCTGCGCTACCTGTTCCGTAAAATTGGCTATAGTTTGGCCGTAATGCTGGGCATTGTGGTAGTGGTGTTTTTTTTGTTTAACATTTTACCGGTAGACCCGGCCCGCATGACACAAGGCCAGCGCTCGGATGTGCAGTCGCTGGAAGCGGTACGCAAAGAGTTTGGTTTGGATAAGCCCTTGCCCGTGCAGTTTGCCTACTATTTAAACGACCTTTCGCCCATTGGCATCCATGAGCGGACCGCCGAAGAAAAAGAGCGTTACGGGTATGTGCAATTGTTGCCCATATCCAAAACCCATGCAGTCTGCCTTAAATGGCCGTATTTGCGGCGTTCGTACCAAACCCATAAAGAGGTTGCTGCTCTGTTAATAGAAGTTATTCCCAATACGTTGGCGCTGGCTACCGTGGCTATGCTTATTGCCATTGTTATTGGTGTGTTTTTAGGCGTACTGAGCGCCGTGCATCAAAACACCTGGATTGACCGCCTAGCCGTTAGCCTGTCGGTATTAGGTATCTCTACACCCTCGTTTTTTGCAGGTATTGTGATTGCCTGGCTGTTTGGTTTTGTATGGAGCCGGTATACCGGTTTAAGCATGACGGGCAGCCTTTACAGCTACGACCCGTTTAAGGGTGAGGTGATGACCTGGAGTAATATTATTTTGCCTGCCGTAACTTTAGGTTTAAGGCCCTTAGCTATCATTGTACAACTTACCCGCAGTTCTATGCTCGAGGTGCTGAGCCAGGATTACATCCGTACGGCAAAAGCCAAGGGGTTGGACAGCAATACTATTGTTTACCGCCATGCCTTACCCAACGCGTTAAATCCGGTGATTACCGCCATCGCCAATTGGTTTGCCTCGCTAATGGCCGGTTCTTTTTTTGTAGAGTATGTGTTTGGCTACAACGGCTTAGGTAAAGTAACCGTCGACGCGCTCGAAATGTCGGACTTTCCGGTCATTATCGGTTCTATTCTGTTTATTGCGTTTATTTTTGTGGTGATTAACATACTGGTAGATGTCATCTACGTTTGGATTGACCCGCGAGTAAAATTTAATTAATGCATCCTAATCAATTTTCTTTATCAGGTTTACTGCTTACTATTGCCTATCTCAGTTTCCCGGTGTGGTGTATTGCCCGCATGCTGCAATGGCTGATGTTGAGCAAATTGGTGGCTACGCCAAAGCTGATTGGCATACTGGTCATTTCGCTGGTAATTTCGTTTGTAGTGACCATTGTGTTGTGGGGCGGCTGGCCGGGTAACCCGATGTACAGTATTATTGCCGCGCCTGCCCTATGTGCCGAAGGTGTAGTACTGATGATGACGTACCTGATTAAGAAAAATTTAGTAAAAAAATGAGTCGTATTTTTTTAATTGGCTTTATGGGTTGCGGTAAAACTACGCTGGGCCATAAGCTGGCTACCCGTTTAGGTTACCCGTTTTTTGATTTAGACGTAGTGCTCGAAGAACGCGCCGGCATGAGCATTGCCGAATACTTTTCAAGCTTCGGCGAAACGGCGTTCAGGCTGGCGGAATCTGAAGTCCTGAAAAACACGGCTTATCCCGAAAATGCAGTCATATCAACCGGCGGCGGCCTGCCCTGCTTCTTCGATAATTTAGCATGGATGAAGGCTAACGGCACTGTTGTGTATATTAAGCTGATGCCTAAAGTACTGGCCAATCGCCTGGAACATGGCAAGGAAGAGCGCCCATTACTAAGCGACAAACATGGCGACGAACTGGTAGCTTTTATTACCGAAAAGCTGGCCGAGCGCGAAGGCTTTTATCTGCAAGCCCAGGTAATTGCCGATGGGCTAAGCCTCACGGCAGATAAACTGGTGGATATTCTGAGCGTTGATAAACCCGAAGGTAGTAAGCTGTAATCATAGCAAATAAGGACTCACTAGTTTGCAATTGTTAAAGTACAATTAAAAGTTTTAAGTCCTGCAATAAAGCGAGGTGGCGGCCGTATTATACCCAGTACGTCACTAAATATAGGGGCACCATTTTATAGGCTAAAATAGTGCCCCTAACCTAAGTAATCCGCTCTCTATTCATCAAAATTACCACTGCAATCGGGTTAAATATTAGCTAACTTTGTTGAGTTATGGTAACAAGCACTTATCTCATCAGTGGCGCCGGTAGTGGTATTGGCCGGGCTATGGCATTGCAACTGGCCGGTCAGGGCCATCAATGTATATTATTGGGCCGCAACCAACAGCATTTACAAGATACTTTAAATAGTTTGCCGGGCAACGGGCACAAGCTTTTGGTGGCTGATGTAAGGCATGCCGAAAGCCTGCAACAAGCTGCCGGGATTTTAGGCGATATACCATTAAATGGTTTGTTGGCAAATGCCGGTATTGGTGGCGAAAACTACTGGGGCGAGGCCGACCGCTGGGATGACATCATCAGCACCAATCTTACCGGCACGTACAATTTTGTGAATACTTTTCTGCCGCATCTGCGCAAAGCAGAAGGCACCAGGCATATTTTAATCACCTCATCGGTGCTGGCCCGTTTGGGTGTAGCTAATTACTCGGCTTATTGTGCATCAAAAGCAGGCTTACTGGGTCTGATGCGCTCATGGGCGGTACAGTATGCCCCGGAAGAAATATTGGTTAATGCCATTTGCCCCGGTTGGGTAGACACCGAAATGTCGCAGGAAGGTTTACAGGGCATTGCTGATAGCATTGGTATTACCAAAAACGAATTTTATGATATAGCCATGCAGAGCGTTCCGCTCAGACGCATGAGCCAGCCCGAAGAAATAGCCGCTTTGGCCGCTTACCTGCTCAGCCAGCGCTCCATCACCGGGCAAACGCTGGATATCAACTGCGGCGCTATTATGAATAGCTAAATTACCGGTACGGCACCGTTATCGTAGCCGCCTCGCTTTCGTTTTTCATACGGTCGATGGCGGTTACGTAATACACATAATGCTTTCCTTTTTGCGCCGTGGTATCTTCAAAAGAATTAGCCGTATTGTATTGGATGTGAATGATATGTTCCGGGTCGGATAAATCTGCTTGTTCTCCCTGGAAAAAACGGTAAATCACATAACCATAAACGGCTTCTTTATCTTTAGCCAGCAGGGGTATTTGCCAGCTCAGCATCAGTCCACGGTCGGTGCGGCCCGCCAGCAGTTGTCGCGGGGCGTTCGGCCCTACCGAGTCGAGCCAAAGCATTAAAGGTGGTAATGCCGGCGTTCGGTAATAATGATTACGCAACGAATCGTTTAATCCGCCGTAATTACGCCTTAAAGATGCCGAGCTAAAGTAAACACTGCCTTGTATACGTGGGTTGTTACGCTGGTAACGTATTTGTGCCGGTATCTGATCGGGGTTTTTAAATGCGCTGTTACGTGGTTCGCCAATACGGTAAGCACCCATGCCGATGTATAAATGATGATTATAGGCATTATCGCTCCACCAGTCGGTCAGCTTTTCAAAGGCGGCCGCGCGGTTACCAAAATGCCAGTAAATCTGAGGGTTAATATAATCCAGCCAGCCTTCTTCAATCCACCTGCGACTATCGGCATATTGTTCGTAATAAGATGAGCCGCCGCTGGTCTGAGAGCCTTCTTCATCCTGACTCACATTTTTCCAGATACCAAACGGACTGATGCCAAATTTAACATGCGGTTTGTATTTGTGTATACTGTCGGCCAGGGCATGAATGAGCGTATCTACATTGTTGCGGCGCCAGTCTCGTATATCGGCAAATTTACCGCGGCCGTATTGCTCAAATGCAGCCTGGTCGTTTATACGCTGCCCGGCAATAGGGTACGGGTAAAAATAATCGTCCATGTGTATGCCGTCCACATCATAGTTTTTAACCACGTCCAGTATTACCTGGATAATGTATTCGCGCACGTCAGGCAACCCGGGATTAAACAGTTTGCGGCCGCCATAAATAAAAAACCAGTCGGGGTGTACGCGGGTAACATGTTGCGGGCTCAGGCTGGCATAATTGGCATCCATAGTGGCCCGGTAAGGGTTAAACCAGGCATGCAACTCCATGTTTCGGCTATGCGCCTCGTTAATGGCAAACTCCAAGGGGTCGTAAAACGGGTTAGGAGATGTGCCTTGCGGGCCGGTCAGCCATTTAGACCACGGTTCGCGGCTTTTAGCATAAAGGGCATCGGCAGCAGGGCGTACCTGCAACATAATGGCATTGATGCCGGCTTGCTGATGAAAATTGAAAATATTAACTAGCTCAGCTTTTTGCTTGTCGGATGACAGCTTGGGCGAACTCGGCCAGTCGATATTAGTAACGGTGGCTACCCAAACACCCCTAAACTCGCGTTTGGGTGCAGGTCTGAGTTGTTTGATGGTATCTGTTTGTGCATGCAGCTGTAAGCAGGTAAGCCATGCGGCAATCATCAGCACAAATCTGTAAGTCATAGGCGGCAATACACTTATTTGTTAAGGGTGGCAAAGATACATAACTTCAATTATCACTAATTAGTATAACCTTAATTTGAAGGCATATTTTGTGTTTTCAGGTTATTGTAATTAATTTTAGCGCATCAGCATAGCTGGGTTAGTGTATACGCCAACCATGGTAAATGGGTTTTACAAACTGTAAATCAGTGGCTTTGGTGATGGTTTTAAAATGTTTTGGCGTCAATTATCACTTTTTTAAAAAAGCGGCGTTATAGAATGTACCCGAAGCCTATAATTATTTTAAAGTATGGAAAACAAATCTGAACAAAATTCCAAAAAGAACTCGAACGTTATATACTTCCTCGTGGTAGTGGTAGTGGCCTTGTTGGGTACAGACGTTTATCTATGGCTGCAAAAAAAGAAAGACGTAGCCAAAGTAGTATACCAAAGCGAGGACGAAAAGCACCGTTTGCAAACAGAACTGGATAGTTTAGAGGCACAAATTGAGCAGGTAAATACAGGTAAGGCTAAGCTTTCGGCAGAAATGCAGGCTCGTACTGACTCATTGCAGGCCAAAATTGTGGTGCTTAAAAGAGCGTTAGCCAAAGGCCAACTTACTGTTAACGAGCTTAAAAAAGCACAGGAAGATATTAAACAACTACGTTACTTTGTAACCAAATACACTGCTGATATTGAAGAGCTGCGTCAGCAAAACGAATCATTAACTACCGAGCGCGATACCCTGAAACACCAGGTAGCTACTGTATCTCAAAAAGCCAGCACTTTAGAGCAGGAAAACCAGGAGCTGAGCGGCAAGGTAAAAGTAGCCTCAGCTTTAAAAATGGGGGCTGCTGAGGTAGTAGCTTACAAAGTAAAAGGTAGCGGTAAAGAAGTTGATGTAAACCGTGCCGGTCCGGCTAAAAAAATAAAGGTCAACTTTACCATAGCCAGTAACCCGGTAGCCGAGAAAACAATGCACGATATTTATATGCGTGTAATTGACCCAGCCGGAAATCTATTGGTGATGAGCGATAGCGGCGTGTTTACTGCCGATGGCCAGGAGTTGCAGTATACCTACAAAACTTCGATTGATTATAAAGATGATGGTACTACATATACCATTGACTGGACTAACCCTAACAAGTTTGTTAAAGGCACTTATACCGTATTGTTATACTCTGATGGTGCCACCATGGGCAAAACCGAATTTAAGTTAAAGTAATTCAAACTGATTAATATTCATCCCCGGTTGTTCAGCACGGCCGGGGATTTTTTATGCACTACTGTTAATTAATGACAGGTAATGTTTATTGACGAAGTATCTTTCGTCAATTTAAACGCTTTACAGTTTCACAAGTCAAAATTCAACAAAGAATAAAAATGAAAAAATACAGCATCCTGATGGTAGCCTTACTGATGTTTACCGCAGCATGGGCCCAGGTTAAACAAACCGTTACCAAATCGTCGGTTACCTACGATATTAAAAACATGGGCATCAAAACCAATGGCAAATTTGGCGGTGTACAGGCAGATATTAATTTTGATAAGGCTAACCTGGCTGGTAGCAGCATTGAGGCCAGTATTGATGTTAATACCATCGACTCTGACAATGCCATGCGCGATAACCATTTAAAGGCCGACGATTATTTTGATGCCGCTAAATATCCGCGCATTACCATGAAGTCAACTTCCTTTAAACAGAAGGGTGGTAACAACTTTGTCGGAATGTTTAATATCACCATAAAAGGAAAAACAAAAGCTGTTGAAGTGCCTTTTACTTATACCGATAGCGGTAACACAGCATTATTTAAAGGCAGCTTTAAAATTAACCGTCAGGACTTTGGTGTGGGCGGTAAAAGCATGGTACTGGCCGATGATGTTAATGTTACGCTTGCGGTAGAAACCAGCAAATAACGTTAATACCTTTTATGGGCAGTTGTATAAGTGCAATAGGCACCGCTAATCCGGATAAAAAAGTTACACAGCAGGAGGCCTACCACTTTATGGTAGACGCATTTAGCTTAAGCCCTGACCATGCCCTGCGACTCAAAAGTATTTATGACAACTCGGGCATTGATTACCGTCATACCGTAGTTGACGATTTTGGCGCCGAGCGTGCCGATTATAAATTTTTTGAACCCACACCTGATTTAGAACCCTTTGTAACTACCGAAAAGCGGCTACAGCTTTACCAGGAAAAAGCTATACAGGTAGCTTTAAGTGCCGTAAAGCATTGCCTGTCGGAGTACGAAGCAGAAATTACCGCACAAATTACTCACCTGGTAACCGTAAGCTGCACAGGTATGTACGCGCCGGGCATTGATATTGATTTGGTAGAGCAGTTGGGTTTGCCACGCACTACCGAGCGTATTTGCATCAATTTTATGGGATGCTATGGCGCTATCAACGGTTTAAAAACGGCAGATTATATATGTAGGGCTAACCCCGAAGCCAAAGTGCTGGTGGTAAGCGTTGAGCTTTGCACGCTGCATTTTCAAAAACACAACACGTTAGACAACTGGGTAGCAAATTCGCTGTTTGCAGATGGTGCAGCAGCGGCATTGGTTGAAAATACTACCCATAAAACAGACGCCAGGCCGGGGCTCGAACTGTCGAGCTTTTACTCTGAGTTTATGCCTGAAAGCCGGAACGAGATGGGTTGGTTTGTGGGTAATACCGGGTTCGAGATGAAGTTAACCTCGAAAGTATCCAAGCAAATCAAAAAGCATATTAAAGGCGTAACCGACCGGTTACTGCAGCGTGCCGGTTTAAAAGCCGAGCAGATTAGCACCTACGCCATCCATCCGGGAGGTAAAAAAATATTGGAGGCGGTTGAAGAGGCCTTAGAGCTACCTGAAGAAACAAATGCTTTTGCCTACGAGGTGCTGCGCGAATACGGCAACATGTCGTCAGCTACCATTTTGTTTGTGCTGCAAAAAATCATGAAGGGAGGTAAGCTTTCCGGTTCTAACATTTTAAGCTATGCATTCGGGCCCGGACTTACGGTAGAGGGCATGGCGCTTAAAATTCAGTAGAAACGATGGTTGACGTGGTAATTGCGGGCGGTGGTTTGGCCGGACTTTTCAATGCCCTGGCATTGAGTCGCGCCGGGTTGCAGGTTACCGTCATCGAAAAAAAATCATATCCCTTTCACCGGGTTTGCGGCGAATATCTATCCAACGAAATACTTCCTTTTTTAGAAACGCTTGACATTGATGTGTTTAGTTTGGGGGCATCTCGCATCAACCGCTTAGAGGTTACGGCTACTTCTGGTGCTCGGTTGACACAAGAACTCGACTTGGGTGGTTTTGGCATAAGCCGCTATAAACTGGACAATTACTTATATAAATTATGCCTTGAAAAAGGCGTGAAATTTTTGCTAAATACTCAGGTTGATGATATTGCTTTCGCCAATAATGCCTTCACCGTAGTAACACGAGATTCAACTTTGGAAGCACCGCTGGTAATTGGTGCTTTTGGTAAGCGTTCTAATTTAGATAATAAGCTGAACCGTGCCTTTTTTCATCAGCGTAGCCCCTATGTGGGTATCAAGATGCATGCACGGTTAAATTTTCCGGACGATGTTATCCAGTTAAACAGTTTTAAGAATGGCTATTGCGGGGTATCAAAAATCGAAGATGAACGGTATTGCATTTGCTCACTGGCGCACCGCAATGATTTACGCAAGCAGGGCAGCCTGGAGGCCTTGCAAGAAAACGTGATTAACGAAAACCCGTACCAAAAAGAAATTTTTGACCAGGCCGAATGGTTGATGGACAAGCCAGAGGTGATTAACGAGATATCGTTCCGTAAAAAACTACCGGTTGAACAACACATTTTGATGAGTGGTGATACGGCCGGCATGATTGCACCTTTATGCGGCAACGGCATGACTATGGCTATTCATTCGGCCAAAATACTATCTAAAATTATTTTACAATATTACCGGCCCGGACGAGCGTTTCCGTTTGAACAACGATTGGCGCTGGAGCAAGCTTACCGCAGTGCCTGGAATGCACAATTTGCCCGCCGACTGTGGGTGGGTCGGCAGCTACAGCGGATGTTTGGCAATAACCAGGTGATGCATTGGGCCGTTCAAACTTTTAATCGGTTGCCTCGTGCAACCAACTGGTTGGTTCAGCAAACCCATGGCCGGGCGTGGGAGTAATGGCAAGCTTTTGCCTTAAAACGTAATTTAAAAATGAAGAAAACGATTGCCATAGATATGGATGGCGTACTGGCCGATATAGAAATGCAGATCTTAAACTGGTACGAGCGCGACTACGGCATCAAACATACCCGCGATTACTTGGTAGGCCGCTCGTCTGATGCCTTTTTTCCGGAAGAGGGGCTGGTGCGGAAATATATTTATACCCCTGGGTTTTTTCAAACTATTCCTTTGATGGATGGCGCCGTAGAGGCGGTAAAAAAGCTGATGGAAAACTTTGAAATTTATGTGGTATCTGCCGCGATGGAGTTTCCGTTGAGTTTACCCGAAAAGCTGCACTGGCTTAACCAGCATTTTCCTTTCATTAGCTGGCGTAACATTATTTTTTGCGGCGATAAAAGCGTTATCAATACCGACTACATGATTGACGACTACCCCAAAAATCTTGACTATTTTAATGGAAAACCAATTATGTTCACCGCCTATCACAACACTACCCTTAACCATCATCAGCGGGTAAACAACTGGAACGAAGTGATTACTTTTTTAGAAGCTGAAGCTTAAAACTATGGCCAACCTGCACAAACGTATTACCGGGGTAGATGAAATTATGGACGACTTTGCCCTGCCGGCCGATGAACTTGACCCGGTACTGAAAGGTTTAGGCGAATTAAATGCATGGTTTGGTGGGCATAAAGCATTGATTAAAGCATTACAGCAGTTTCCGGTAGCTGCCAATAATCACATCAGCGATTGGGGTTGCGGCGGCGGCGATGCTCTCCAGGCTATTGCCGACTGGGCACGAAAAAAATATTTAACCTTGCATTTGACCGGTGTAGATGCTGCCCCGGCAGCTGTAACCTACGCACGGCGCGCAACAGCGGCCTACGCTAACATCGACTACCTACAAACTGATGTCATGAGTCCGGACCTGCGGACTAATCAGTTTGACATCGTTTTGTCCAGCTTGTTCTCTCATCATTTTGAGGACGATGCCTGGGTTGCACTGGTGCAAAAAATGCTCGGTTGTTCCAGGCGCGGTGTTATCATCACCGACTTGCACCGGCACTGGCTGTTGTACTACTCACTGAAGTTTATATTCAAGTTTATCATCCCCAACCCCATGATGGCGCACGACGGGCCACTGTCGGTACAGCGGAGTTTTAAACGTAAAGAGTTAAAAGCATTGCTGGAACGGGCCGGGGTTAAGCGATATCACATCACCTGGAAATGGGCTTTCAGGTGGCAGGTTATCATATATAAAGATTAACTTTGTGCTATGAAACTCAGTGTACTGGTATTTATTAATGCACTGGCGGTAGCCTTAGCTTTATCAGGAGTCAACTTTTATTTTCAGCACAAGTGGTATGATGTAACCATCACATTTGTGGTAGGCTTCATCACCAGCTACATTGTTTTTTACTATCTCATCGAAAAATATCTTTATTCGAAGATTAAGCTCATCTATAAACTGATTCACAATCTTAAACTGGGCCGCGACCTGCGCGATGCCCTGGGCGAATCAACCAGTGTTGACCCGATTGGTGACGTAGAGAAAGAAGTAAAAGACTGGGCACGCGAAAAAAAGGGAGAAATTGAGGAACTGCGCCGGCAGGAAAAATTCCGCAAAGAGTTTTTGTCCAATATCTCCCACGAGTTTAAAACACCGTTGTTTGCTATACAAGGTTACATCGAAGCTATTTTAGATGACGAGGCCGACGATAAGGACATGACCTTACAGTTTTTAAAGAAAGCGCAGCGCAATGTTGACAGGCTGAGTTACCTGATTAACGACCTCAACGAGATATCTAAGCTTGAAACCGGCGAAATCCCTATCAATTACACTAAATTCAGGATTAACGACTTAATTAAGGAGGTGTTTGAGCAGTTAGAGCTTCGGGCTAAGCAGCATCATGTCAAGTTAATATTTAAGCAAAAGTACGACGAGCCCTTTTTAGTGCGGGCCGACCGTGATAAGATATGCCAAGTGCTTATCAATCTGATTGATAACTCTTTTAAATACGGTAAACAAGGCGGCAGTACCTCAGTCAGTTTATTCGAACTGCACGACCAGATACTGGTTGAGGTAACTGATGACGGTGCCGGTATTAACGAAAAGCATTTACCACGTTTGTTTGAGCGGTTTTTCAGGATAGATAGCAGCCGTTCGCGCGAGGTTGGTGGCTCGGGTTTGGGCTTGGCTATTGTTAAGCACATTATTGAAGCTCACCAGCAAACCATCAACGTACGCAGTACTGAAGGCGTGGGCTCTACTTTTGGGTTCACCTTACAAAAAGTAAAGCAGTTGCCTTTTCAAATGTTACCTGTATTAAAGAGTTAACATTAATTTAACATAATCGAGTTACCTTTGCACAAACTATTGTATCAAAATGTCACTAAACAGCATATTCCAGTATTTTGTACCGAAGGATAAAAAA
>CAJYSL010000256.1 GCA_913777515.1 uncultured Mucilaginibacter sp. | reverse complement strand
AAAAATTAGGCTTTGGCAAATGCTCGCTTAAAATTGCGGTTCCTAACAACCTGGACATTCAGGATGTTGCCGACCTTAACGGCAAATCCATTGCTACCACCTACCCGGTTATCCTCAAAAAACACTTGCAGCAATTAGGCATCACTGCCGATATCCGTACCATTTCGGGCTCTGTTGAGATTTCGCCGGGCTTGGGCTTGGCCGATGCTATTTGTGACCTGGTGTCTACCGGTGGAACGTTAAAAAGCAACGGACTGAAACCTTTTGCCGACGTCATGTCGTCTGAAGCGGTGCTGATTGGCCGGGCCGGTTCTGAAAATGAGGATTTGATTCAGGAACTGATACAACGTGTACAGTCGGTTTTAAGAGCCAAAGAAACTAAGTACGTGGTGCTGAACGTAGAGCGCGACAACCTAAATAAGGTACTGGATTTACTGCCTGGGGTAAAAAGCCCATCGGTGGTGCCACTGGCTGAGTCTGACTGGGTAGCGGTACATACCGTTATTCCCGAGCGCGACTTCTGGAGCCGCATCAGCCAGCTTAAACAGGCCGGCGCACAAGGCATTGTGGTAATGCCTATCGAAAAAATAATATTGTAAACCATGTGCCTGCCATTACTGGTTAGGTAGCAACAGGCACATTAAAGCTACAAATGATGCTTACCGTTTATAATTACGCACAATTAAGTGCAACCGAACTTACTAAGCTGGTGCAACGCAACATTGACCCGGCCAACGAGATACGTACGGTAGTAGAAACCATTATTACCGATGTGCAGCAACATGGCGACCGCGCTTTGTTTGATTACGCCCTCCGTTTTGATAAAGTAACCATTGATAAGCTATACTTAGACAAACAAGAACTGGCCGAAATTGCCGAAGCTTTGCAGCCCGAGCAAAAAACAGCTCTTGAAGTAGCCTATCAGAATATCTATAAATTCCACCAATCGCAGCTTAAGGCCGAAGATAAGGTAGAAACCATGCCCGGCGTTACTTGCTGGCGCGAATTATGCCCTATTGAAAAAGCCGGTTTATATATACCGGGCGGCACTGCGGTATTACCCAGCACCTTTTTGATGCTTGGCATCCCCGCGCGCATTGCCGGTTGCCGCGAAATTGTGGTATGCTCGCCCCCGCAAAAAAACGGCAAGGTAAACGCCTTTATCGCCTATGTGGCGCAGTTGTTAGATATTGAACGTATTTACTTAGTAGGCGGCGCGCAAGCTATTGCGGCTATGGCTTACGGTACCGAGAGTATCAGTAAGGTAGATAAGATTTTTGGCCCGGGCAACCAATTTGTCACCAAAGCTAAAACCATTATACAGTCTACAACCATTACGGCCATCGATATGCCTGCGGGCCCGTCTGAAGTTTTAGTTATTGCGGACGAAACTGCTCACCCTGCCTACATTGCGGCCGATTTACTGGCGCAGGCAGAACACGGTGCCGACAGCCAGAGTGTGTTGGTAGCTACTTCAGCAGATATTGTGCAGGCTACCATAGCTGAACTGGAAAAACAATTACCGGTTCTTCCGCGTGCCGAAATTGCCGCCAAAGCCATTGCTAATTCTTACGCTATTGTGGTCAATGATTTAAGTGAAGGGATGCGTTTTAGTAACCAGTACGCACCTGAGCATTTAATACTCGCTACCGAAAACTGGCAGCAAATTACAGCTGATATTATCAATGCCGGGTCAGTATTTTTAGGCAATCAAACCCCTGAAAGTGTGGGCGATTATGCATCGGGTACAAATCATACCCTGCCTACCAGCGCTTATGCTAAGGCTTATTCGGGTGTATCGGTTGATTCGTTTGTAAAGAAGATTACGTTTCAGCATCTTACGCCACAAGGCCTGCAAAACATTGGTCCGCATGTAGAGATTCTGGCCGATTTAGAAGGATTGCATGCGCACCGTAACGCGGTGAGTGTAAGAACAACCGACCATTCTGCCTGAAAAGAGTCATCAGGTATAGTCAGTCCATGTATTAACCGGTGCTAAGGGCGCTCTGAGTCTTTAGCAAAAACAATCTTTTTACTGATGTTTGAACTCAACAATATTCTTAGAGAAAACATAAAAAATCTAAAGCCATATTCGTCTGCGCGGGACGAGTTTCAGGGCGAAGCCAGCGTGTACCTGGATGCTAACGAAAATGCATTCGGTTCGCCGCTTGAGCAAAACTATAATCGTTACCCCGACCCGATGCAATACGCCGTAAAAACGCGTTTAAGTGAAATTAAAGGTGTACCACCCCGTAATATCTTTTTAGGTAATGGTAGCGACGAAGCTATCGACATCCTGTTCCGCAGCTTTTGTAACCCGGGTGTAGATAACGTTATTCTGGTACCGCCTACTTACGGTATGTACGAGGTATCGGCAAACATTAACGATGTGGAAACCCGCAAAGTAAACCTTACCAACGAGTACCAGCTTAACCTGGAGGGTATTGCCGAAGCTATCGATAAAAATACCAAGCTTATTTTTATCTGTTCGCCCAATAACCCTACAGGCAACTCTATTCACCGCGAGGATATTGAAACACTGCTAACCAACTTTAACGGGTTGGTAGTGGTAGACGAGGCCTATATTAACTTTAGCCGTCAAAAAACATTTATCCAAGAACTTACCGAGTATGCTAATCTGGTAGTGTTGCAAACACTATCAAAAGCCTGGGGACTGGCAGCCCTACGTGTAGGTATGGCTTTTGCCAGCGAAGAAATCATTGAGGTAATGAACAAAGTGAAGCCTCCGTATAATGTTAACGAAGCTTCGCAGCAATTGGCTTTACAGGCTTTACAAAACGTTGAGCAGGTAAACCAATGGATTAAAGAAACGCTGACCGAGCGCGACCAGTTGGTGCTCAACCTAAAAGCCTTTGATTTTGTGTTGGACATTTACCCGTCGGATGCTAACTTTATTTTAGTTAAAACCACTGATGCTAAAGGGGTTTACAACTATTTGGTAAGCCATGGCATCATTGTGCGCGACCGCTCTAAAGTAGAGCTTTGTGATGGTGCACTGCGCATTACCGTAGGTACACCTGCCGAAAATAAAACACTCTTAAACACGCTAAAAGAATACAAAGCATGAGCTCAGCCAAAAAAGTTTTATTCATTGACCGCGATGGTACGCTGATAAATGAGTGCGCCGACGAGCAAATTGACTCGTTTAATAAGCTTACTTTTTATCCGGGTGCTTTAACTTACTTACCACGCATTGCCCGCGAGTTGGATTACGAACTGGTGATGGTAACTAACCAGGATGGCTTAGGAACTACCGTACATCCCGACGAAAATTTTTTCCCGGTGCACGAGCTCATCACGAAAACCTTTGCCAACGAGGGTGTACATTTTGCCGCCACTTACATTGACCGCACTTTTGCTGCCGATAACGCGCCTACACGCAAGCCCGGCACCGGTATGCTTACCGCATACTTTGATGCCGAGCAGTACGATTTGGCAAACTCATTTGTGATAGGCGACCGGCTGAACGATGTTCTGTTAGCTAAAAACCTCGGCGCCAAAGCTATCTGGCTAAACGATGGTTTAGGTATGGGTGCCAAAGAGTTTTCGGCTGAGGAAATTTCGGCCATCAACGCCACCGTAGCCATCAAAACCACCGACTGGCAAAAGATATATGAATTCTTAAAAGTGGGCAAACGGGTGGTTGAACATCGCCGCACCACTAAAGAAACTGATATTTTTATCAAAATTGACCTTGATGGTACTGGCGAAGCCAAAGTAAACACCGGCCTGCATTTTTTTGACCATATGCTGGACCAGATTGCGCGCCATGGCAGTATTGACCTGGAGGTAACCGCCAAAGGCGATTTACATATAGACGAACACCATACCATTGAAGATACCGGCATTGCCTTAGGCGAGGCTATGGCGGTAGCCTTGGGCAATAAGCGTGGTATTGAGCGTTACGGCTTTTGCTTACCGATGGATGACTGTTTGGCTCAAGCCGCTATCGACTTTGGTGGCCGCAACTGGCTGATGTGGAAAGCTGATTTTAAACGCGAAAAAGTAGGCGATATGCCCACCGAAATGTTTTATCATTTCTTTAAATCGTTTACAGATGCCGCCAAATGCAACCTCAATATCAAAGCCGAGGGTTACAACGAGCATCATAAAATAGAAGCCATATTTAAAGCATTTGCCAAAGCCATTAAAATGGCCGTGAAACGCGATGTGAATAATATGGTGCTGCCAAGTACTAAAGGAGTGTTGTAACAACAAAGCCAAGCCCCCTAGCCCCCTAAAGGGGGAGCATTGACTTGAAAAAATGTCGGGGGAAAGCATCAGTAACGCAGCTGTTTTATAACATTGCCCCAAGTCAATTATAAGGAAAATTAAAATGGAAATTACAGAAAAGCCAGATAGCGAAGTACAAAGCTCGCCATCGCATCCTGATGCGCCGGGAGCCATCGGTATTGTACGCTATGGCGCGGGCAATATATTTTCGCTAACCTCGGCGCTCGACCGCCTGGGCATTGCTTATGGCATGGTACATACCGAAGACGACCTGCAGCATTACGACCGATATATTATTCCGGGTGTGGGGCATGCCGGCGCTGCGATGCAAAAGTTGCAGCAGACTGGCCTGGTACCAGCTATTAAAGCGTTGCAAAAACCAACCTTGGGCATTTGCGTGGGCATGCAGTTAATGACGGCCTATTCTGAAGAGGGTGATGCTAATTTGCTAAACATATTTCCGAACAAAACACTTCGCTTTGCTGATAGCGAACACTATAAAGTACCGCACACCGGATGGAACCGTGTTTACCAGGAAAAGGAAAACCCATTGTTTGCCGGCATTCCTGATGGTACGCATTTTTATTACGTACACTCGTACTACATAGAATATAATAATTTATATACTTTAGCTTCAACA
Organism: uncultured Mucilaginibacter sp.; assembly: GCA_913777515.1. Classification (GTDB taxonomy): domain Bacteria; phylum Bacteroidota; class Bacteroidia; order Sphingobacteriales; family Sphingobacteriaceae; genus Mucilaginibacter. The sequence continues at coordinate 946 of CAJYSL010000256.1, read as the reverse complement.
AATTACAGCCTTAAATATTCGGGCTCTATTTGGCACAACAATTTTTATGGCGTACAATTCCACCCCGAAAAATCGGGCGTGCATGGCGAAACTTTATTAAAAAACTTTTCAAAAATATAGGGTATGTATATTATTCCTGCGGTTGATATTCTGGATAAAAAAGTAGTGCGCTTACGCGAAGGCGATTACCATCAGGTAACGCAATACGACGTAAGTCTGGAGGAGATGATTGAACGCTACAAATCTATCGGTACCGAGCTTATTCATATCATCGACCTTAACGGCGCTAAAGGCGATTTCAGCAATCAGCAGTATCTGTTTGATGTCATCAAAAAAACAGACATGAAAATACAGTACGGCGGTGGCATCCGCAGCATCGACAAGGTAAAAGAACTGACCGATGCCGGTGTTGCCCGTGTTATTGTGGGCACGCAAGCCATTACCAACCCTTCGTTTTTAGATGAGTTGAGCAAAACCATGTGCGGCCCAACCAAATGCTCGGACAGTATTGTGGTAGCTATTGACGTACTTGATGAGGTAATCAAATACTCAGGTTGGATGGAAAGTTCGCCTATAAAACTTATCGATTACATTGACCGCTGTTTGAACCTCGGCTTTTACCGCTTTTTGTGTACCGACATTAACAAAGATGGTAAACTGGGCGGCGCAGGCGTAGAGCTATATAAAAAGCTATTAAACCACTCCCCTTTCATCAAACTGATTGCCTCGGGCGGTGTAAGTTCCATGAAAGACATCGAAGCATTGAATAAAATCAAAGTAGAAAGCTGCGTAGTAGGCAAAGCCATCTACGAAAACCGCATTACTATTGAAGACGTGAAACACTGGAATTTGAAGTCGTTGACTTCGATATAAAAACGCAGAAGCCCCCTAGCCCCCTAAAGGGGGAACGATAATTAATATGAAAAAGTCATTGATGTCGTTAGGG
>CAJYSL010000255.1 GCA_913777515.1 uncultured Mucilaginibacter sp. | reverse complement strand
TGTGGTTGTGCAGCGAGCCTTTCAGGTCAACCAGGTCAACTAAATCGGGCAATAACACCTTGTGCAGGTAAGTGTCTCCTTCGCGTAGTTCGGGAGGTATCCAGGCTGAGCTGGCTTTTTGATAAATAAACTCTTCGCTGGTAGGCTGGTCGGGAAAGCTGGCAATACGGTCTAATACAGCCTTTACGTGGCTTTCGCTTCCGGTGTACGTAAACAAGTCGCGGAAAAACAATCGTTTTTCGGTAACGATGATATCAACCAATATACCGTTCTGGGTTTCGCCGTTTACATGGCAGTTAGTAACCGTAATATTTTTTAAAAGCGAGGTGGTTGATAATGTTTTTAAGGCAATATCAGTATCACGCGTACCCAACACAATGGTCAATTCGGCAATGATTTCGCAGCAACGGCGGTATTCGCCGGCGAATTCAATCAGGGCACCCGGAAAAACATCTTTCAGTAAAAGCATCAGCTCTTCGGCTTCCGGCCGTACCTGCGCATACAAAAACTTGCCGTTACTGGCCATCCTGAACTCTAAAACGCGCTTAATTTCGTCCTGCGTTTTGGCACCAAAGCCTTTCGCTTCAACCAGGCGGTTTTCGTTACAGGCATAATATAGCTCTCCTGTATTTTCGATACCTAACTGTTTCCAAATGGCGGCCACCTTTTTCGGCCCTATACCTTTAATGTGCAGCATTTCAACTACCCCTTCAGGTGTGTCCTGCAATAAATCTTCCAGGTCTTTGATGGAGCCCTTTTGCAGTAACTCCTGGATATAGGCGGCAATACTTTTACCAACGCCGTCAATCTGCGTCATTTCCTCATAGCTCTTGCCATCCAGCCGGTAAGGTAGCTTGTCTATCTTAAAGGCCGCATTATTGATTGACCGTATTTTAAATGAATTCTGCTCATGCAGTTCCATCAATTGGCCTAATAATTTGAGGGTTCGGGCTATTGGTTTATTTTCCATGGAGCAATTAAGGCCGCAAAAATAGCAAAGCCTGAGTAAACAACATCCGCAAACCGCTTTTTGTTGATAACATCAAAAATCAGAAGGGTCGAAGCCAGGTTTCTACTTCAACTCGTCTAGTACTTTAAAAAGCTTTTGCCTTACCGCGGTAGTTGAACCGTTATAATTATTGATGATGGCCGAAAAGCATAAACGCTGCCCATTATGTGTCTGGTAGCCGGCATAGGCCACCACATCGGCAATGGTACCGCTTTTCATGTGCATATTGTTGTAAAGCGGTAAACTGTCGTAAAAACTAGTGTACCAGGATTGGTTTACCGCAGTTTGTAAAACGTGCGCCAATGCATTGGTGGTAATGCGGTCGCCGGGCGAGAGGCCGCTGCCGTCATAAATATGGATAGCGTTAGGGTCGATGCCTCGTGCTTTCCAGAATTTCTGAACAGTTTCGACGCCGGCATGGGTAGATACCTTTTTGCCTTCTCTTAGCGCCATGGTTTTTAATAACTGCTCGGCATACAGGTTAATGCTCTCTTTATTGAGCCAATACACCACCTGACTGAGGTTAGGTGAATACAATACGGTTAGCGTATTAGTTATTGCCGGCATCGGGCTGGTTTTGGCGTTCAAGGTAATCAGCGATTCGGGCTCCTGGCTTACCGTGATACCTAAACGCTTCAAAGTGTCGGTTAAGCGAAAGGCAGCATCATAAGCAGGGTCGGGCAGGGCAACGCTGATACTTTTCTTGGCTTTATCGATGGCATAAGCACCCCGTATGTACATAGATTTATTGCCAACAGGCAAATAAGCATACGAGTGGTCGCCCGAACCGGCACCCGAGGTAGTTACTTCGCTTGTAAAATTAAAGTAAGGCATGGCGGGTACCGTGCGCAATATTTTTACCGGGCTACCCACGCTGCCGGTTTCGTACTTAATATCAAAAATGTTTTCGCGCCAGCAAAGGGCAGAGGCTCCGGCGCCATAATAGTTACCTAAGTCTTGCCATATCCAGCCGTCGGGAATGGCCTGGGTATCAAACAGAGAGTCATCACCAATAACACGACCATTGATTTGTTTGATGCCCGCCTGTTTTAGGGCAGCTACCATCTGGTTAAGCACGTAACTCTCTTTGGTATTTGCCCAACGCCAACTGCCCAAGGTTGGGTCGCCGCCACCTTTAATGATGACATCGCCGTTGAGTGTGCCATTGGCATCGATGGTACCACGGTAGCCAAATTGGGTCTGGAACTTAAAATCGGCTCCCAATAAATTAAAAGCTGTAATAGAAGTAAGCGTTTTTAAGGTGGATGCCGGCGCCAGGCCTACATCCGGATTGGAGGCAAAAACGGTTTCGCCGGTGGCAGCATCCAGTACCGTTAACGATACCATAGCATACCGGCATTGGCTATCTTGCTGCAGCCGGCTCATAGCCGTTTGCAGGTTTTGTTTAAGCGTTTGCGCATGGGCAACAGTAGCTCCTAAAAGGAGACCTGCCCATAGCGTATTTTTGATGATTTGTGTCCGAAATTTATAAACCTGAGTACTTTTCAAAACAAAAATTAAATACTGTATTATCCAATCCCCGGCTGTTCCATACCTATACGGCTGATTCATAAGGTGTATCCTCATGTTTAACGTTGCGCTGCGAAATGTAATAGATGGGTATGCCGATAAGTACAATAATCAGGCCGGGCCAGGTATACTGCGGTTTGTAAATGATTAACAAGGTGCAAAATGCCAGGCCCATAATTACATAAATGGCTGGTAGCACGGGATAGCCAAAAGCTTTATAAGGGCGCTCTGCCTCGGGGCGTTTTACGCGTAATGTATAGATGCCGATTATGGTTAAAACATAAAAAATAACCACAACAAAAGATATCATATCCAGCAAATCGCCGTATTTACCGCTCAGGCATAGGACGCTGGCCACCAGGCATTGTATCCACAAGCCAAATTCGGGTACTGCATTTTCATTCAAGGTGCCGGTACGTTTAAAAAATACACCATCCTTAGCCATGGTATAGTAAACCCGGGCGCCGGCCAAAATGAGGCCGTTGTTGCAGCCAAAGGTCGATATCATAATCATCACGGCAATTACCAGCGTACCCCCGTTGCCGAAAATGACATTTGATGCGGCTACGGCTACACGGTCTTTTTCGGCAGTGGCAATATCCTGTAGCGGCAATACGCCCAGATACATAAAGTTAGCCGCTACGTAAATGATGGTTACAATCATTGTCCCTAAAAATAAGCTCAGGCCGATGTTACGCTGCGGGTTTTTCATTTCGCCGGCAATAAAGGTTACGTTGTTCCAGGAGTCGCTGCTAAAAATGGAGCCCACCATGGATGCTGCGATAGCGCCTAATGCGGCGGCTAAGGTATAAGAGTTCACATTGCCATTAGCATTCAGTTTATGCATATCCCAGGCGTTGGTCCAGTTGGCATTCCATACATCACCTTTTAAAGCCAGAAAACCAAATGCAATCAGCCCGAACAAGCTCAATAATTTGGTTAGGGTAAGGGTAGTTTGTATAAGTTTGCCGCCTTTTACGCCGCGGGTATTGATGTAAGTTAATAAAATAATGATAACTATAGAAACCAGCTGCGCGGCGCTCAGGTTGAAAGTGAAGCTATTGGTTACCGGAATACTTAACAGAATATTTTCTTCACTCACCTGTGGTATCAGATAGGCTGTAAACTTGGAAAAAGCTACTCCCACAGCAGCGATTGTTCCGGTTTGTATCACCGCAAAAAAGCTCCAGCCATATAAAAAGGCAATCAATTTATTGTAAGCTTCTTTAAGATAAACGTATTGGCCGCCCGCTTTAGGAAACATGGCACTTAGCTCGCCGTAGCTTACGGCTGCAGTTAAAGTCATGAAACCGGTAATTAACCACACCGCAATTAACCAGCCGGCCGACCCTACATTGCGGATAATATCGGCACTAACAATAAAGATACCCGAGCCTATCATGGAGCCTGCTACCAGCATGGTGCCGTCTAACAAACCCAGTTCGTGCTTTAATTTTGGTTGAGGTGTGGTTGGTTCCATCAATAGTTATAGGTTTAAAAGCCTAAACTATTTAAAAAAATTAACAGTGAGTAAGGTTAACGCGTAAAATAGTTGTGGTTTACAGCGAAAATGGGAGTGAAATACGGTTATTAAAGATAATCGTCAAGATATAGCAGCAACACTAACCGAATAAAACAGCAAATGGCTTACCTAAAAAGTAAGCCATTTGCTATTTTATCTGAATTAAGTCCTTATTCGGTCTTCATTTCTTCTTTAGCCTGCTGATTATATTCATAATCGCCGCCCAGCAGATAGCCCCAAGGTCTCAATCCGTCAATGTTATCAAATATAATTTTAAAGATGGCTATCACCGGGATAGATAGGAACATACCTGACAAACCCCACAACATTTCGCCCAGGATAATGCCCAAGAAGGTGATTAAAGCATTGAGCCTTACTTTTGAACCTACTACAATAGGCAAGATAAAATTGGAATCGATAAGGTGCAATACCACTACCACTACAGCCACAATTAAGGCTTTGCTGATAGCCCCTGTAGCAAACGTAATCAGCGTGCTTAATAATAACGCTGAAAAAATGCCTACATAAGGGATGATATTGAAAAGCCCGGTGATAATACCTAATAGAACGGCATACTTAACACCGATAATCCAAAAGGCGATACAAGCTAAAAGTGCTACAATGCCCATCTCGAGTATTAAACCTAAGATGTATTTACGCAGAATGCTTTGAATGTTCTCAACTACGTTGTGCACCACCGGGGTCGACTCCTCATCAAATACATGTAGTATAAACCTGAATAATAACCTGCGGTAAAATAAAATCAGGAAGGTAAAGATGAGGATAAAAACATAGAATAACAGTAATGACGATACAGCACCAAAAGTAGTACCTAAAACGCTGGTACCCGATGCTACAATTTTATCAGTAGTATTATTTACATACTCCATCTGGTTCTCGGCGTTGATATGAAACGTATTCTGAATCCAAATCTGTAAATCACCGGTTGTTTTTACTACCTGGGCTTTAAGTAAGGGCCAGTCTTTAGCCAAATTGGTAATTTGCGTGCCAACCAAATATAATATACTCGCTATAAATGCAATCAGTAAAAAGATAGCCAAAAAAGCAGCCATACTACGCGGCATTTTGAGCTTGCGCTCAAAAAAGTTGCAAAGTGGCAGTAATAATATGGCAAACAAAAAGCCAAAGATAAGCGGGTCGAGAATCTCTTTACCTAAATGAATCAGGAAGCCAAGCGACATAATGCCGATAAGCACCAAAGCTAATTTGGCATAAAAGGGTAGCGGAGTAGTTTTAACAATCATAAGTTGTTTAGTGCAAAATGAAAATACTCCTACGTAACACCCTTTGATGTAATTAGTTTGTTACCAACAGATGTGCTTTACAACTTCGAGGTGATTAGCTCGAGAACCTGTTTAATGCAGTTTTCCATCACTGTTTGCGGTTGTTTACTGAACTGATGTGTTGCCCGATTGGCCAGTATGGCATTAAAGGAAATAGCCTGATGACCCAACGCATGTGATAAGCCATAAATGCCCGCGGTTTCCATTTCGAGGTTGGTGATGCGCTGTTGCTGATACCCAAACTGCTGAATAATTGACATCATTTGCGGTGTAGCACTTACAGCTCTTACCTGCCTGCCCTGCGGTGCGTAAAAACCGGGAGCGGTGATGGTAATGCCCTGTGCAAAGCCATCCGCCAGCTTATCTAATAAATTTTTACTGGCCGATGCGATGTACGGCTGCAATGTATAATGGGCGGGCAAGGCTTGCTTAAAATGTTCAAGCAACGCTTGCTCTTCGGCAGTAATCTCATGCTGGTAGTAGTGCATCAGCGGGTCGAGACCGAAGGCAGCGGTGCTAACTAACACGGTGTCTATGTCAATATCGGCCTGTATTGCCCCTGATGTACCCACGCGAATGACATTGAGGCTGCGTAGTTTTTGATTGATGGTGCGCGTACCAAAATCAATGTTCACCAGTGCGTCTAACTCGTTCAGTACAATGTCGATATTATCCGTACCGATGCCTGTTGATATGACCGTAATACGCGTTTGGCCAATGTAACCGGTATGGGTAATAAACTCGCGCTTGCCTTTTTTTAACTCAATACGGTCAAAATGTTTACTTACCTCCGCTACCCGGTCTTGGTCGCCTACGGTAATCACGGTATCAGCAACATCGCCGGGTAGTAAATTGAGGTGGTAGATGCTGCCGTCAGCATTTAAAATCAAGTCCGTTTCTGATATCGCATTCATTGCAGCAAAGGGTATAATACAGTATTGAGTTAAAACCTAAGTGTGGTTACCTGCTTCAGCGGCACCCGTCATTTACATTTTTCAATAAACAATTATAAAAATGATAATGTTAGCTATGGTACAAACTTAAATAATTTAGTTATGGCAAAGTACTCAGCTAAAGCACAAGAAAAGGTTGGCGAAACCATGCACGAGATGAAAGAAGGCAAGCTTAAAAGCGGTAAAAGTGATAAAAAGGTAACTAATCCTAAACAAGCGATAGCCATCGGCTTGTCTGAGGCGCGGAAAGAAGGTGCAAAGGTACCGAAGAAATCGTCGTCCAAATAATGAGAAATTAATTCGGATTACCCTAAAAACACTAAAGCCTGAATGATGAGTTCAGGCTTTAGTGTTTGTTATTAAGATTGTTTACTTCACTTTGAAAGCGACCATTTTATCGCCCCACATAAAGCTGATTAATCCTGATTTGTCAATTTTAAATTTAAGCTGTTCTGTAAACTCAGGCGAATTTTGTGTTTTAACCGTTACCCGCAAAACGTCTTCTTCTTGTTTGTAAACAGTACCCCAGTTTTTAATACCGCTGTTAAAAATAATTACCCATTCGTTTTCTCCCGGAATGGTATATAGGGCGTACTTACCGGCTTTCAACGGTTTACCTTCTACTTTTACGTCTTTGCTGAACGAAATAGTAGTAGCCTCGTTGGCGCCTGTTCTCCAGATTTTGCCGTAGGTAGCCAAATCAGTACCGATGGCACGACCTTTAATTGATGGCTGACTGTAAGCAATTTCTACCTCTTTTCCTTTTTTCAAATTAGCTCTCACCGTATCCGGCGGACTAACCCTTGCTTTTTTGGCCGGCTGCTGCGCCGATGCCGTAAATGCGGTCAGAACGAAGGCCAGGATGAATGACAGTTTGAATACGTTTTTCATGATTGATGTTTTATCTGTAAATGGTGTTAAATATAATTTATTTACTTGATGCTTTGGCGGTAAAGCTATCCATAATTTTCATCAAGGTAACAGCTTCCTCAATGGTGCAGGGATTAGGTTCCTGGCCGCGCAGGTAGCCGGCTACGCTGGTAATCATGGGGTGTTGGATGTTCTCGGGATGCACAAAATCAATGGTTTGGTGGGTGTGCCCGTTCCAGAAATTGATGGTGTTACCAAACACGGCAAAACTGATTTTACCCTCGGTGCCAATAATCTCGCAGATGTCGATGTTTTCGGTTTCGGCCACGTTAAAACTCCAGGAGCCATTAAACACCACCTTGCTTTCAAACAAAATGCTGCCTGTCACGTGGTCATCCGCCGCATCGAGGCCTTCCTGATTCAAAGCAAATCCCTGGTAAGCTGAGGGTTTGCCAAAAAAGTATAGCATGAGGTCTAACTGGTGCGGGGCCAGGTCATGAAAATAACCACCGCCCGATATATCGGGTTGTGTACGCCAATTGGGCGCATCTTTGGTTATCAGTGACGGTTTACGGCTTTGCCAGAGGCGCATTTGTACGGTACGCACGGTGCCAATTACGGTTTGCTGCAACAACTCTTTCACCTTTAAAAACATAGGCAGACGGCGACGGTAATGTGCCACTACCAGTTTGCCGTTGTATTGCTGCACGGCATCAGCCATTTGTTGTGCTTGTTCGGCATTGATAGTTACCGGCTTTTCTACATAAACCGGTAGGCCTTTTTGCAAAGCTGCTATGGCATATTCGAGGTGCGACGATGGCGGGGTGGCAATGTAAATGGCGTTGACTTCGCTGTCGTTTAACAAATCGCCGGCATCGCTATACCATTTACCAATGTTATGGCGACGGGCATAGTCGGCAGCTTTTTCGGTATCGCGACGCATTACGGCTACCACTTTGCTGCCGGGTACTTTACTAAAGGCCGGACCGCTCTTTTTTTCGGTTACGTTGCCGCAGCCAATAGTACCCCAGTTTATACTTTCCATCAGGGTTTGTTTTGTAAGATGTTTTCAATTTGGGTTAGTTCGTCGGCACTAAAACTGGTATAATCCAGGCATCTTAGTGAGTCGGCCAGTTGCTCAGGCTTACTGGCGCCGATAAGCACCGAGGTAACGCGCGGATCTTTCATCAGCCAGGCCAAGGCCATTTGGGCTAAAGTCTGGTCGCGTTCCTTGGCTATTTCATTGAGTTGCCTTACCTGTGCAATATTTTGCTCGGTAATTTGCCCGGTTTGTAGATGCCCGGTTGTTTTAGCCGCCCTCGAATCTTGCGGAATGCCGTTAATATATTTATTGGTAAGAAGACCCTGTGCCAGCGGTGAAAACGGAATACAGCCTACCCCTTCCTGTTCCAGAACTTCCAGTAAGCCGCCTTCTACCCAACGTTCAAACATTGAATATTTAGGCTGATGTATTAAACAAGGTGTACCTAATTCTTTTAAAATGGTGATGGCCTTTTTAGCGTCATCTGCCCGGTAGTTAGATATGCCTACGTACAGAGCCTTACCTTGTCGTACAAGCAAGTCCAGCGCGCCCATGGTTTCTTCCAATGGCGTTTCAGGGTCGGGGCGGTGATGATAAAAGATATCGACATAATCTAATCCCATCCTTTTCAGGCTTTGGTCTAAACTGGCTACCAGGTATTTTTTTGAGCCCCAGTTACCGTAAGGCCCCGGCCACATATCATAACCGGCCTTGCTCGATATAATCAACTCATCACGATAAGCCGAAAAATCCTTTTTGAGCAACTGACCGAAATTCTCCTCGGCCGAGCCGTAAGGGGGGCCGTAATTATTGGCTAAGTCGAAATGCGTGATGCCGCTATCAAATGCTAGGTGCAGTATCTTCCGGTAGTTTTCAAAAACATCTACACCGCCGAAGTTGTGCCATAGGCCCAGCGAAATGGCCGGCAATAAAATACCGCTTTTACCGCAACGGCGGTAAGGCATGTTTTGGTAGCGGGTTGCCGATGGTTGGTAATTCATTTAGGTAATTAGTTTAGCAGCGTAATGATAAAGATAAAAGTATAATACGTTGATGCAAATTACACAATTTCGGCTACTACAAAAGTACTTCCTCCGGCAAATACCAGGTCGTTAGTACCTGCCTGCTGCTGCGCTGCCTTTAAGGCCAAGGGGACGGAGGCGTATACGCCACCCTGTAAATTAAACGCCTGAGCCTGTTGTTGAAGCGTGGCAGCCTCTAAACCGCGCGGTAAATCGGGCTTGCAAAAATAGTAGGTGGTATGGGTTGCGGGTAGCAGGCTTAATACTTTGCTGATGTCTTTATCGTTTACCATACCCAATACAAAATGCAGGTGTTGGTAAGGTACAGCAGCAATGTTTTTTAATACCTCCTGTATGCCGTCGGGGTTATGCCCGGTATCGCAAATGGTAAGCGGGTGGGTACTGAGTGTTTGCCAGCGCCCTTGTAACCCGGTCAAGGTTTTGACTTGTTTTAGGGCGGTAATAACGTGCCCATAAGTAATCGTCCAGCCCTGGTGGCGCAAGACATCTACTGCCGACAGCACTGTTTTTATATTTTTAAGCTGATAAGTACCCGTCAAGTCTAATTGTAATGCGTAATAGGCAGATGCTGAATTTTCCGGTTTAGAACTCACGGTAACATCCAGCCGGTCGGTATCATTTGTCTTCTGCTGTGCAGACGGAGACACTTCCCATTGTTCGGATGCAAATATGATGGGCGATTGCTTTTCGGTTGCTGTTTTTATAAATACATCGGCTACCTCGGGCTGGTGTTCGCCAATTACAACCGGGATGCCAGGTTTTATAATGCCTGCTTTTTCACCGGCGATTAGAGGCAACGTGTTACCCAGCATATTCATGTGGTCCCAGCCAATATTAGTAATTACCGACAGAAGCGGGGTGATGATATTGGTTGAGTCGAGCCGGCCACCCAAACCAACCTCGATAATGGCGATATCTACCTGGTGCCGGGCAAAAGCGTCAAATGCCAGCGCAACCGTCATTTCAAAAAACGACGGTTCAATGGTTTCGAAGTCGGACTGATGCTGTGCTACAAAATCGACTACTTCCTGTTCGCTAATCATTTCACCATCAATGCGGATGCGTTCGCGGAAATCTTTTAAATGAGGCGAGGTGTACAAGCCCGTTTTATAACCCGCCGTTTGTAACACTGCAGCCAGCATATGTGACGTGGAGCCCTTCCCATTAGTGCCACCTATATGGATGCTTTTAAACTTATGTTGCGGGTTATCCAGCTTAGCGCATAGAGCTACAGTATTAGTCAGGTCTTTCTTGAAAGCCGAAGCCCCAACCCGCGTAAACATGGGTAGCTGGGTATAGAGATAGGAAAGGGTTTCCTGGTAAGTCATAGTGATAGTGCTGAGAGGTGATAGTAGCAGTGGCAGTTGTGAGCTTCTTATTGTTTCAGTAAAAATTTCTCAGGGTGATTAGCCATTGCATTTAGCATTCGGCCAATTTGCAAATATTTCTCTTGAATTGCGCTATGCTCTTCGGGGGATAGATAGCCAAATTGTAAAGCAAAATCTAACCATATACTTGTTTCCGTAGCTTCGCCATCGGCATCTGTCATTTTAGATGTAAAATGTTTCGGATAAGTACGCTTACGATAACCTTCGCCAATGTTAGCACATACGGAACGCGAAGAGCGTCGTATTTGGTCTGTAAGGGAGTAGATTTCTTCTTTAGGAAAAGATTTGGTGAGTTCAAAAGTATGAACTGTGGCCTCAAATGCTAACTGATAGACTTTAAGCTCCCTAAAACTACCTGTCATTGACTGCTAGTGCTACTCAAAAACTGCTACTAAAAGTTATTGTACTTTAAATACAAACACTACCGTACCCTGCTGTGTGTCGGGAGCTGAGTCAAGAGAGTTAAGACGGGCGCGTTTGACGGCTTCTTCGCATTTATCAATCAAATCCTGGTCGGTAATGGTGGTACCGCGGGCACCGCCACGGGCATAAATTACGTTGCCGTCTTTATCTACACGGATGTCGACGACCACTTTACCCGTACGGCGACTGTCATCACTTACTGATGGCTTGCTCAAAAAGTTACGCTGCGGCATGCCGGTTAAGTTACCGCCATTGCCTGAGCCAGTACCGTTGTAGTTGTTGGTTAAGGTAGTTCCGGTAGTTTTGCCTTGGTTACCAGGCGTGTTACCAGTGCCGTCGCCTTCGCCGGTGCCATTATTAGTTTTGCCTTTGTACAAGGCGTTTTGATTAATGGTGGGTTTGGCAGGCTCTTTAGTGGGCTTTTGCTGTGTAGTAACCGACTGGGTAGGCTTTTTGGTCGTGTTAATTTCGGGCGCGTCTTCAGTATTTTGAGTAACTACCTCTTTACTGGTATTTTCGGTAGGGGTTACCTTTTCGGTAGGAGGCTCGGGTGTTACCTTATCGGGCTTGGTCTGGTTGGCGTGCTCTGCAACCGACGGTTCTTCAGTGCTCATGTAGTCATCGCCCATACCTTCATCTACTGTGCCATAGTTAACCAGGATGCCGCCGGTGCCATCTTCTTCTTTAGGTGGCTGATGAAACACAATAAAATAACTCAAGCCAATCAGCAAGGCCAGTATAATTCCGGTTGCTAAAAACGCTTTAGGATAGTTATTTTCTTGCTGACGATAGTCCATCTCCGTTAATTACTTGGGCTCGGTAGCCAGTACCAGTTTAATATTTAGTTTTTGTGCAATGTCCATCACCTGTACCACATCTTGTATGGCCACGGTACGGTCAACGTGCAGCACGATGGTCAGTTCGCTGGCGATGTTTTTATAGCTTGCCAAGGTGGCTTGCAGCGCATCTACCGGCACTTCTTTCTTTTCCACATAGTAACGCAAATCTTGCGTTACCGATACAGTAATAGTTTTTTTAGATACCGCCTGCCCTGATGACGACTTAGGCAGCATCAGTTTAATCACGTTTGGATTGGTTACTGTTGATGCAATTAAGAAGAACAGCAGCAAAAAGAACATAATATCATTCATGGCTGAGGTGTGTACCTCGGCTGATGCACGGCTATGTTTTTTTCTTAAATTCATTTGCTTGGCTCTTCTAACAAGTCAATAAACTCAACGGCGTCGGTTTCCAATTTTAAAATCACCTTTTCTACCATCATGTTCAGGATGTGGTAACAAACGTAGGCCACAATACCCACAAACAAACCGGCAGCCGAGGTTACCATTTTTACATATAAACCTCCTGATATAACGCCCATACTGATATTATCAG
>CAJYSL010000254.1 GCA_913777515.1 uncultured Mucilaginibacter sp. | reverse complement strand
ATGGTATGTACCAAACCAACCGAAGTAAAGATGCCACCGATTTTCCGATACCGGATTACAACCTATTTGATGTCGGTGCCTTTGTATTCGCAAAAAAAACATTTGGCCCGGTAGATATTTCGGGAGGGATACGTTATGACCGCCGGCATATTAACTGGAACAACTTTTTTGTGGCTGATAACCCGCAAAATGGCTTTCAGCGCCGGGTAACAGGGTTGGATACCATAGGCACCTATTTACAGTTTCCGGCTTTTAGTAAAAACTATACCGGTATTTCGGGCAGTTTGGGTTTAACTTATAATGTAAGTCAGCGACTACTGCTTAAAGCCAATATTGCCCGCGGTTACCGGGCGCCTAATATTACTGAGATAGGCTCAAACGGTTTAGACCCAGGCGCCCATATTGTATACTTAGGTAATCGCACCTTTAAACCGGAGTTTAACTTGCAGCAGGATGTAGGCATTATTGCTTATTTAAAAGATGCCGACATTAGCGCCGAGCTTTTTAACAATTACATCTACAATTACATTTACCAGGCCCGGCTTAATGATGATAACGGACAACCGGTGGTAATTGTACCCGGCAACAGTACTTACCAATATCAGCAATCGGCAGCCAGGTTATATGGCGCCGAGGTCACCGCAAATCTACATCCCCAAAAACTACCATGGCTTTGCTGGAACAACAGCCTGGCTTACGTTAGAGGATTGAACCAAAACAAGGCATTGATTGCGCGTGAAGGCGACACGGCTAAATATCTGCCATTTATCCCGCCTCTACATTTGCGTTCGGAGTTGCGCATCAACATTCAGAGCCGTAGCCAGACTTTAATGAAACCTTATTTTAAGATTGAGGCTGATGCCTATGCCGCCCAAAACGAGTTTTATGCACTGGATAACACCGAGACGGCTACGCCGGGTTATACTTTATGGAACGCTGGTTTTGGTTCGGGCATCAAAAATAAGGCAGGGAAAACACTGTTTGATATTTTTGTACAGGCAGATAACATCTTAAACAAAGCCTATCAATCTAACCTTAACCGTTTAAAATATTTTGAGTATTACCAATCGTCGCCCAACGGGCGCAGCGGTATTTACAGCATTGGGCGTAATATTAGCTTTAAAATTATCATTCCGCTATAACGTTCAGGCCCCGGTTGTTTTTGAAAACAGGTTGATGATTAAAACGCCTGCAATAATAAACGCCATACCAATCATGGCCGGAGTATCCAGCTTTTGCTGGTAAAAAAAATAACCCGTTACCGAAATGAGTATAATGCCCACGCCCGACCAGATGGCATAGGTAACGCCGACGGGAATGCTTTTCAATGTCATGCTCATAAAATAAAATGCCGACGCATAACCTAATACTACAATTACCGACGGCCAAAGCCGGGAAAACTGGTCGGAAGCCTTGAGGGCAGTAGTGGCGGCAACTTCAGAAAGTATAGCAATGAGCAGGTACACGTACTTCATGGTCAAATATACAAGGCTGTAGCTGTATTGTGTTTACGGTTGACGAGGTTTGCCAACATCAATTCTTTTGCAATTCGGTATTAAACTGCACCAGTAACTTAAATAAGTCATTAAACTCAGTTAGTGGCAGGGTTTTGCTGATGTCGAACACATCGTGGTAAGCTTTGATGCCACCCATGGTGTACATAAAAATGGCAGGCACGCCCTTTTCGGTAAACCAGTAATGGTCGCTGTTAGCTGCCTTTCCCCGCGGATTGATTTTTACCAGATGGTTTCCCTTTGCATTTACCTGCTTTAACAAGTCGAAATACTTAGGGTACACGGTAGCGTTAACCACGGTGATGCCTTCGTTACCGGTTCCCATAATATCCATATTAATTAACAGCTTGATATGACTTAAGGGAATTAGCGGATGTTCGGTAAAATACTTTGAGCCCAGTATACCCGCCTCCTCACCGGCAAAGCAGATAAAGGCTACCGTGTAGGGTTGCGGATGCGCAGCATAATATTTAGCCAGGCTCAATACCATGGCCATACCGCTGGCGTTATCATTAGCACCCGGAAAATAAGTATCACTGCCCATACCACCTAAATGGTCGTAATGCCCTGTAAACACAATCACCGAATCGGGTTTTACGGTACCTTTCACCAAAGCACAAATATTACCGGTTTTAAAATTGGGGTTGAGTTTATTTTCGATATCCAGAATGATGCTGGCAGGTAACTGGCTCAAGGCTTTCTTGTCTACCTCTATCAGGGTATAGTCGGCTACTTGCTGCGCTACCGACCAGGTGAGTTTATCTTTCAACACTACAATAATCCTATTTTCGGCATTGACATAGGTAATACTATCTTGCTGTACCAGGTTGCCCGTAGCTTTGATTCCTCGACTTTCAGGCCCTATAATAAAATCACGGCCTGGCACGAGTGTTTTACCATTGATGCTTACCTGCATCTTACCTGGAAAGGTATTCACCGCAAAATCAAACGCCTGAACGTAATTGTTACCGGCCATAGGTTGCAGGCCAAAGCTTTTAAACTGCCCGGTGATAAAACGTGCAGCTTTACTCATGCCATCGTTAGTATAGCCCCTGCCCCAAAAATAGCGGGAGGTTAAAGTATCTACCATCCGGCGGGCAAAAACAGAATCTTGTGCAAACAACAGGTTTGCAGTAAAACAAAGCAGTAAGGTAAGCCTGATTTTCATCATCCAGTAAAAGTGTGGTCTCCGTTAAAAGTACAAAGAAAATCCCTTCCTCAAGTCAGTCCTTTCGCTCATGCGGAAAATGCTTACCACGACTTGCCCTGTTGCTATGTTCATTGCGAGACAAGAAACAACTGCTTAAGCTCAATGCCAGGCAGCAGAATACTAAAACAACCCGTTTGTATTTCATTTGTTCAATAGTGATATTTTCAATCAAACGAAAAATCGACCAATTAAAATATAGTTACTTCGTACTTTCCGGAGGGTAACCGCCAACACGCCCAAAGTGCCGCTCGTGCTCAATTACGGCATCCGTTCCGAAAGGATGCCCGCCAAAACCGTTCCGCATCATGGCAATAGATTTAGGCGATACCTGTTTGCTATCCCTGGAAGCTATTAACTGCATTACCGATTGGGCGATTACCGGAATAGACACCTCCATCTGCATGGCATCGCTCACCAGCCAGTTTACCTCGCCGGTATCTTCTACGTATGATGGCACATTAAAGCCCTGCTTTTCATCATATAAGTTCTTCATTAATTCAATCAACCACGAGCGTATTACCGAACCATGGTTCCAGGTATGTAAAATGTCGCTGACGTCCAGCTTTTCGCGGTAACGGTCGAGCAGGGCCATACCCTCGCCTATGGCCTGCAACATGCCAAACTCAATACCGTTATGCACCAGTTTCACAAAATGCCCCGAACCTGGTCCGCCGGTATGCGAATAGCCGTTAGGTACTGCGATATCTTTTAGTAAAGCTTCTATCTGTCCTACGGCTTTGGCATCGCCTCCAACCATAAAGCATGCCCCGTTACGGGCACCGCTGATGCCGCCACTGGTACCACAATCAATAAAATATAAATTTTGCTGAGCAAGTCGTTCAGCCCGTCGGATAGAGTCGCCCCAGTAGGAATTGCCACCATCAATAATGATATCATCCGGCGACAGCAAAGGCACCAGGCTATCAATCACGCTATCAATGGCCGGCCCGGCTGGGATATAAATAAAAATGCGGCGAGGTGTTGGCAGCTGCTCTACCAAGCTTTGCAGACTATGCGATAGCACTAAATTTTCCTGCTCAATATCGGTGGGTAGGTGTTTATCGTACCCAATAATGGTGTAGCCCTTTTCTGCGGCTTGCAGGGCCAAATTGGCCCCCATTTTACCTAAGCCAATAACGCCGTACGTTTTGCTGTCCATTTTTACATTTTGTTTGCATAACTACAATTAAGCGGTGTTATAGATTGCAACGTTTGCATTTAAAAAATGGTACAGCTTAAAAAGGCATCATACATCCCCTTAAGTGCGGTTAACTATAAGTGTAATACAGATGAAAACATTACCGATTGCAGCAAAATAGGTTCGCTCAAATCCTCCTCACCAACAACACCTATAATTTGTTGATAAACAACCCAATGTTAACAAATAAATCACATGCACTTTACGTTTATATGAATAAGTATCGCTTATTTTTATAGACCCTAAAAAGGTCATATTTAACTAACCTAACATTTTTTATTATGACCTGGAGAAAATTTAGCGGCGAAGTGCTGCAAACCCCCATTTTAAACGAAGTTGAAAACACCATTGAACGCGAAACCAGTTTAGGTAACAAACTCAAGGTTTGCATTGGTACCGACTCGCAGGTAAAAGGCACCATAACCGACTTTGCTACAGTAATTGTTTTTTTGCGCGAACAACGCGGCGGCTTTATGTATATCCACCAGGACCGCACCAGCAAAAAGATGAGCATTAAGGAGCGGATGCTTAACGAAGTGCAAAAGTCCATTGATATAGCTTATCAGCTTTGCGACCTGCTGGATTTGTATGATGTAGATTTGGAAGTGCATGCCGACATCAACACTAACCCTATGTTTAAATCGAACCAGGCGCTGCACGAAGCAATGGGTTATATTTTGAGTATGGGTTTTGTATTTAAGGCTAAGCCCGAAGCTTTTGCCAGTTCTTATTGCGCTAATAAAATGGTACAATAAAGTACTATACTACTTACTATTAAAACAGAATTGTTTGCAGCGTGTTACTAGGTTGTGAAAACTTACGAACGCCGCTGGGAACAATTTATGCCTATCAGTTTAGATGAGGCCTGGGACTTTTTTTCGTCGCCGCTAAACTTGCAAAAAATTACGCCGCCCGAAATGCGGTTTGTAGTTACATCGCCTTACAGTGATGACACCAAGATGTACGCAGGTATGATTATTACTTATAAAGTTTCGCCGTTGTTTAGCATCAAACTTAACTGGATGACCGAAATTACCCACGTGCAGGATAAACAGTACTTTGTAGACGAGCAGCGCTTTGGCCCTTACGCCTTGTGGCACCACCAGCATCATTTTAAAGAAGTGCCCGGCGGTGTGCTGATGACTGATATTTTAAACTACGCTATTGGCTACGGCCCGGCAGGACCCATAGCCAACAAAATATTGGTCAAAAATAAAATTGAACAGATTTTCAGGTATCGCGAAAAAGCCATTATAGACCTTTTCGGTAAATAAGCTTACATTAAAGCAGAGCCTTGGATGATGCCACGGCTTTCGATACGCTGGTCGATAAAGTGTTGTATTTCCGATTTTTTTAATTGCCAGTTGGGTGCAATCAAGAGTTCACGGTCTGACAGGCCAAACAAGCGTTGTACTACAACATCAGGCCGCACCAGGGGTAACAGCTCACATAAAAAGTCGGCGTATTCATCCAACGTAAAAAGCTTAAACGGCTCACGCTTGTACTTCACCCCCATTACCGAGCCCTCTACAATGTGCAAGTGATGAAATTTTACAAACTTGATTTGCGGAAAGCGGTTAATTTCGTCGGCATAGCGCAACATCATCTCGTGTGTCTCCCATGGGAAACCGAAAATAGTATGTACGCAAATATCCAGTTTACTGTTCTCGACCAGTTTTAGCGCCCTAATTAAGTCGTCGTGGGTACAGCCCCGGTTAATCTGGTTTAAGGTGTCGTTGTAAATCGACTCCATCCCCATTTCCAGGTCAACATCAAAACGGTCGGTATAGCTTTCAAGCAAGGCTATCTTTTCGGCGTCAATGCAATCCGGGCGTGTACCTACTGATAAGCCAACAATATTTTCGGGCTCAATGCTCAGCGCCTCGTCGTACAGCATTTTGAGGTAATGCGCAGGTGCATAAGTATTGGTGTTAGGCTGAAAGTAGATAATAAACTTATCGGCCTTGTTACCTTTACGGGCGCGCTCCATACCCTGTATCACCTGCTCGCGAAGCGTAGGTGCTTTACGTGATACCGAAGGGGTGAAAGAATCTACGTTACAATAGGTACAACCACCATAGCCTTTAGAGCCATCGCGGTTAGGACAGGTAAAGCCGCCATCAACAATTACCTTAAACACCCGCTGCCCCTGGTATTTGTTACGCAGCCAGGCTCCGTAGTTGTTATACCCTTTAAACCCTTGTTTTACTGTAGCTTCTGTTACTTGCATTGAAATTCAAAGATACGGCTTTTTAATGCGCTGCGCACCGTATCTTATTTTGAAATTACACTAAGCTTATAAAAAGCAAGACGTGCTATATCTAATAACGCTTCTCTACCTTATCATAAAATCCGCCAAACGAGTTATTCCTAACCGCATCTTCTTTAAAGAAATCTCCCGGAAACCCTAATGGTATTCTGCTGATGTCGTCCAAACGTTTTTTCTGTTCGTCGTTTAATATGACGTCGATAGTTTTAAGATTTTGCTTCAGCTGGTCAACCTTGGTGGCGCCAACAATAGGAATACATGAAAAATTTTGTTGCGTCATCCAGGCTAAAGCAACATGCGCCGGCTCGGTGTTTAATTCCTCGGCTATAGCCATAACCTCACGGGTGATACGCTCAGAGTTAGCATCCCGACGATTACTTTCCGCCTTTACCCGACCGTTTTCGCCACGCAGGTATTTACCGGTTAGTGCACCTCCGGCTAATGGTGCCCATGGGGTAACCGTCATGCCATAATGCCGCGCCATCGGTATCAGTTCGCGCTCGGGCGTGCGTTGTATCAGGCTATACTCCACCTGCAGGGCAATAAACTGGCTCCAACCCATCAGTTCGGCTAGGGTGTTACCTTTGGCTACCATCCAGGCGGGCGTATCGCTGATGGCAGCGTAATTAATTTTGCCCTGGCGTATCAAATCATCCAAGCCGCGTAAAACTTCGTCAATAGGCGTTATATCGTCCCAGATGTGCAGGTATAATACGTCTATAAAATCAGTTTTTAAACGTTTTAGACTTTCCTCGACACTGCGCATCATATTTTTGCGGTTGTTGCCGGATGCATTGGGGTTAGTGGTATTATCTTTAAGCGTGTATTTGGTAGCTACCACAAAGTAATCACGGTCGTGCATGGCCAGGTAATCACCTATAATTTTTTCGCTGGTGCCCAGTTTGTAAATGTTGGCTGTATCCAAAAAATTACCGCCGGCGTCGGCATAGGCATCTAAGATATCGAAACTCGTGGCACGGTCGGCTCCCCAGCCTCCCTCAGTACCAAAACCCATGGTGCCCAAGCACAATTCTGAAACCTTAAGACCGGAGCGGCCCAATAATTTGTATTTCATAGATGATAACTCCCGTTAGCAGGAGTATTTAACAAAGTTAGAAAAAGCGGTTACTGGTAAAACGATAATTTAATAATTAGGAGGATAAGTACCCAACATCAGGGCTCAAAACATAATCCGGCACCACTTGTAAAATATAAACTAATTGAAAAATTGTATTATGAAAATTGTACATACCAAAGGCCCCGTAAATGTTGACGAACTGACCGAGTTTTTACAGCGAGATTTAAACAGATTGTTCCGGGAACGCAGACAAGCAGACATCCAAATCGATATTGTTCGTGATGAGCAAGACATTAAGATTGTTTGCCCGGCCTTATATGATAGTTTTCTGTTCAATATCCAATTAGTTGCAAACGATGAAATACACATCATCAAATCTGAACATTATACTGACGACGTTAATGTGCTAACGTTGGAAGATATAATTAACAATCTTTTGATTAGTTACCCGGGCAGAGACGGAATCGAATATATTGGTGAAGAGTCGTAAACCAAACAGGCGCTCATTGGAGAGCGCCTGTTTGGTTTATATGTTTTAATACTAATTTTCTTATCCGTGAATCCAGCTGAATTTATATTCCAGCATCGGATTTTTCATTCTTTCTGCGATACGCATTAAACGATTAGGCAAGCCAACCACATAGTCGCGGGCTTTTTCACCAGCTTCATTTAAATCGGTCAATCCCTCAATCTGCCACTCCTGTATCAGGCTCTTTAAAATATCCACATAATCAACAGCCGTATAAACTTCTAAACGTTGAGCAGCATCGGTAAAGTGACCAAAAGTTTGACCAATTTTTAAGCCAACCTCTCTTAAAAAATGTGCAGGCATCACAATCTTCTTGCGCATCATATCTTCGAAGGCCAGCATACATTCGTTCGCATCAACTTCAAAAATCTTTCCGATAAAATGCTTGTAAGCTTTAGCGTGACGGGCTTCATCAGCAGCTATCACACCACACATTTTGGATAACAATGTATCACCGTCTTTTTTGGCCAACGACGCAACACGTCTGTGCGAAACGTTCGTCGCCATTTCTTGAAAAGACGTGTAAATAAAATTACGATATGGGTCGGTCCCAGTGCCTATATCAAATCCATCAGCAATCAAGTACTGAGTAGAAACCTCCATAGCACGCATGTTCACCCTACCTGATAAATATAGATACTTATTTAAAAGGTCGCCGTGCCTGTTCTCTTCCGCTGTCCAATGACGCGTCCAGGTCATCCAACCACTATGCTGTTCTTTATCAACACCGTCAACCATGCTCAACCATGATTCGTAAGTTGGCAAAGCCTCTTCGGTAATTGTATCACCTATTAAAACCGCCATTAAATCATAAGATAAGCCCCTAGCGCTCTCCTGAAGATCGCGTATTTCTGAAAAAAAAGTGTCACGCGTAGAATCAGGGAGCAAGTCTGACGGTTGCCAGATTTGATCAATGGGTTTAAGGAAGTCATTCATCTTCTCAAGCATATACACTTCAATATGCTTCATAACCTCCCGGCGCTTCTCTTCAAAAAATCTCATAACTGTATTTGGGAGTAAAGCTAACTATAAATAACAACTTTTACACTAAGTATGCTAAAGTTTGACATCAATAGGCGCTACTCAATTTCCTTAAATGGTTTGTCAATAAATTTAAGCAAATATGCTGCCACGCAGTAAAACGCAAGTACTTTGGCATGGCATTACGCCGTTGGAGGATAGAGTTACTTTCTCGAATTTTGTAGTTAGAAGACCAACGCATCAAGTTGAGCAATCAGGCCAATCATAACAAGCGGCGATGGCTAACTAGTTGTTCAGAGCGAGGTTTGAAGAGGAGCCGTAAATGGAGAAGTCTACCCTATAGTTCACACTAAAGCGACCGCTCAACTAAGTTAAGTCAGGCTCTTCCCCCTCCGCCATTTACAAGCACAAAACCCCCTCGTTCTGTTTAGAAGAGGGGGTTGAGGATAAAGAAATGGCGCCGACCTACTCTCCCACGTGTTACCGCAGTACCATCGGCTCTGGCGGGCTTAACTTCTCTGTTCGGAATGGGAAGAGGTGGACACCGCCGATATAGGCACCTGAATATTTTTAGTTGAGTGGTGGGGTGGCTGATTGGTTGTTAAGTTATT
>CAJYSL010000253.1 GCA_913777515.1 uncultured Mucilaginibacter sp. | reverse complement strand
CAGCTAAATGGGAGGGCAAAAGCAACAATAACCCGGAGGCTGCTTTTACCGAAGAAAGCTTGAACATCTATTTAAATTTGCTCAATAAGCAGCGCGAATGGTTATTAAAAAGAAACGAAACAGACGAGCACTTTGACGAAGACGTGGTCCGCAAGCATTTAAAACTAATTGATATTGAAGAAGAAAAACTGCGCTCATTATAGATTAAGACAATGTATGTTACGACAGCAAAAGCGCTTAATACAAATAAAGCCGTGGTTTTTATTGTGGACTGTTTACTTTTACGGCAATGATTTCCGTAATAATTTGCTCGGTTAACCCGCAACTGCTCACGGCGGTAAAACAAAACATAGCCGAAACAATTGGTGTACCCTTCGAAGTAATTGCGATCGATAATCGCGGCAGTTCGGCCGGTATATGCGAGGTTTATAACCGTGGCACCGCTCAGGCCAGCTTTGACCTGTTGTGCTTTATGCATGAGGATATCATTTTGCAAACACAAAACTGGGGCAGGGTGGTGGTGGATTTAATGAAAGCCGATACCGGCATTGGATTGGTCGGTGTGGCGGGTAGCTACTACAAACCGCTTATCCCGTCGGGTTGGAATGGCACCTCAAAAGAGACCGAATGCATTTACATTATGCAGGGCAACAAACAGCAATCAGCAAGTGAGTTTGTGCTGCACAACGCTAATCCGCTGGGTAAAAAGCATATGGATGTGGCCAGCATTGATGGCGTTTGGTTTTGTACCACTAAGGCTATAGCGCAGTCTAACCCCTTTGATGCCCAAACTTTAAAAGGTTTCCATTGCTACGACATTGATTTCTCACTATCGGTAGGGCAACATCATCGGGTGGTCGTGACTTACGAAGTACTGCTAGCTCACTTATCTGAAGGAAACTTTGACCGTACATGGTTGATTGAAACGCTTAAGCTCCATCAAAAATGGCAAAACTACCTGCCGCTTTTGCGCGGCCAGCTATCGCCCGAAAAAAGATATCATATTGAAAAATATACATTCAGGCATCTTTTAAAGTTATTTAAAGATTATAACCTGCCGGTGTCTTACCTGCGCAAACTGCTGTGGCAAAGGGCTTATTTTAATAAAATACCCAAAAATCTTTGGCTAAACATGAATTTCCACTTGTTTAAATTTCAGAAAAAAGCTGCTAAATCACTAGATTATAAACCCATCGGTCTTGAAGAACTGGATAGGCTGATTTCGCTGTAAAAGAAGATGATTTAATTGATCAATGTCGGCTAAAAAACTTATGTCATTTACTGCAAAATTCTGTCAAGTACTTGTGTGCTATAGTGAGATTTACTGTACACGTACAAATAATCCTGGTACAGGTAGCCCAAAAATATTTTAAATGCACGTAATTGTCCAGGAGTTAAGCCTTGCTTTTGCGCTTGGTACACCATTTCCCGAATTTGGGTAGGATCGTTTACTTCGTAGCTGCATCCTTTTTTATAGAGTATGCCTGCACCAATGTTTACTAATGGCTTACCTACAAGCAGTGCCGAAAACTCCATTTTAGAGCCATTGCAAATAACCACGTCGGCCCATCTGATCAGTTCATCCGGGTTGGTATTGATAATCCAGCAATTTGCTGAAAGCTGTTGGCTCTGTGGGGTAGCGTTGTGGCTGGGATGCGGTTTAAGTATTACGCGGAAGTTCGGATCGGCAGCGGCCACATCCAGCGCCTGAGCAGCACACGATGGGTGAAAAGGCAATAAGCCAAGCCGGTCGGCGTCCGACTCAGGTACTGCGCCCGAGTCAACCATATCAATCCCAATCAATAGTATTTTAGTTAGCCGACTGTCGGTTTGAAGCAACGCCTCGGGCAATGGCTCACTTGCCTGCTGGTAAAGGCTGATGCTCTGTTTACTTAAATCGAAAAATAGTTTTTTGCCCATTTCTAAATATTGCAGCTCATCCTTGTAGGTCATTGCACGATTAAACACTTTACTCTTAGCCAGTGTGCCGCGCTGATCTATTAAAAAAGTTCCGGGCAAAAGCCCCCAGTCCATACCGGCTGTTTTGATGCCCATCAGGCGTGCGGTTTCGGCCATTACGCCGTATACCGGCGAGTAGGGGTTCCAGCAAATAAACAAATCGGGCTTAGCCGAGCAAAAGTATTGAACCGCTTGGCGTATCTCGCCTTTAAGCGTTTTGTAATCAACAATTTGATTTTTATCAGCAAGGTGGGCTTTTAACCTCTCTATCCACTTAAACCGGTTGATCTGCAGCAGTACCCGGTAAAACTGAAACTTAACTACAAGCTTGTTATATCTTAAAACTGGCAGTTGATGCTGCTCAAAACTTTTGTTTGCAGTATTACCATAGTAAATTACACGATATTGCTTTTGCTCAAAATGATGAACTACTTGCATCAATCCTTGCGACTGAACGTCATTTAGCACGGGTGCGCAGGATAATACTACAACTTTTTGTTTCATCTTTATTTAAACAAGTCAGACCATATTTGCGACTACACTTAAACGCTGGCAAGCAAAATTAAATGCAGATAAAGATTTAACAATATAAAATTTGAGTATTTATAACATTCAAGCATGGCTCAATGGTCTAATTAAAGCCTCCAGACCTAACAACGTTATCAGTAAATATGGGTTTGATTTGCGACACGTTACTTACCAATATTTCACGGTAACCATTCTTCAAACGTATGTTCCCGGTAACCAGCACATGTTCACCCCGAAAAAATGCATTAGCCCGTTCGTTTTTTGGATTGGCAATGGTAACCCGTAAAGGCTGTTTGTACTGATGAGTACTTAAATGCAATTCGGTTTTACCGTTAACTGTAAGTGTATCAACATGTGTAATCATCGCAATAACATTTACAGTGTTACCCGTTCCTTTGGGAGCTATGCCTGATTCTTCGGATGATTGTGCTTGAGCACGTAAGCTTGCAACACTTAAAATTGCTGCTGTGATAAGGAGTCTTTTCATAACTGACTTTTTGATAAAAGTAAGTTAATTATGTTCCCGAAGGGTGTTAAAATTTGTTAATTCCCTACCTTCAATAAATCACAGTTCGCAAATTGCTTATTAACAAATAAAGCTTGCCTCAAACACTTTAAGAGACTGCTTATGTTGATATAATATAACCTTATATCTATGAAAAATTTAATCAAATCTTTAGGTATAGCTGCATTGCTGTTCGGAGCGACCTACCCGGTAAGTGCTGATGATGTTAAAATTCCTTTAGTAGGCGAGTGGATCAATATGAACAAAGACACCAACATTGAGCATATTGAATTTTTTCCTTCAGGTTTACTTAGAATACATACTAAAGGTCACGGCTGGTCGGCTCAGTATAAAGTCACATCGACCTCTATTCCTCGTTCGGATATTTTTATGGTGCAGGGCATGATTAAACTTACCCGCGGACCTCAATTCGCAGATGCGAATGAATATGGACAACAAGTAAACAGAAAGCGTACTGTTACTGACGACGATAAAATGACTTTTACCGCCAAACTCACCAACCACCTAAAGATAATGACTTTACAAGTCGACAATAAAGGCCAAAAAAAGGAATATACACTAAGTAAAACAGGCGACATTAAAACCGGCAACATACCAGTGAATTAAATTTAGTTTGCAAGATAGTGCTTCTCACCTCCTTCGTTTAGTAAGGCATTACGGCAATTCCATTTGCGCGAATTACTTATATGGCAATGCCTGCAAAAAATTCAATAGGTTTGTCCTCCATGGAGCATGTGTTAGACAACCCGGCCTGGTATGCCTTGCAAACCGGCAACAAAAATATGGCCCGCGGCAATGAATTTTGCCAGTATTTTGATCCGGAGGTGTCGCCTTTTGTTGGATTGAGGAAAGCAGACGAACAGCATTTGTTGAAACTATACGATGCCTTGCCCGAGCAAAGTGTGAAACTCCTGGCTTTGCCAACTCAAATTGATATCCCCGAGCCCTGGACTTTGTTAAGCGGAATGGACGGATTTCAGATGGTATATCAATCCACCGAAATGTTGCCAGTAACCGCTGGCGAGGCGCAGCTTTTACCGCTGACCGATGCACACATACCTCAAATGCTGGCGCTTACCAAACTGACCAACCCAGGGCCGTTTGGCAGTGGTACCATTGCATTTGGGCATTACACCGGTATTTTTGAAGGAGAGCAATTGGTAGCGATGGCCGGTCAGCGGCTGCACGCCGAGCCCTACGCCGAAATAAGTGCGGTTTGTACCCGTTCAGACTATTTAGGGAGAGGGTATGCCCGGCAATTATTGTGTTATCAGGTTAACCGGATTTTAGCAGCATCTGGCATTCCGTACCTGCACGTAAGGCACGATAACTACCGTGCTATCCAGGTGTACGAAAGTCTGGGTTTTAAAAAGCGTACGCCCATCTATTTTCATGTTTTAAAGAAAGACTGAAGCATTTTTTACGTAAACTGAAAAAGGCAGCCAAACTTAATTCAAAACCTGCAATGAAGTATTGATGATATCATCAAAAAAAGCTTCGTCTTTAACAGAGCGCACAGAAACGCGGATGCCCTTAACAGTATTCATCAGGAAACGGGCCAGCGCACGGGCATCGGTTTTGGAAGTAATATCACCGTTTTGCTGCCCTTGGGCCACCACTTTGTAAAAAGCATCTTCCATGGTTTGCTCATTTTTGGTGATGAGTTCGTTTACGGCGGTGTCGTGCGGCGCCGTTTCAATTTCGGCATTCACCATAAAACAGCCTTTTTGCTGCTCATCGTTCAAAACTTCTTTGGTAAACAAGCCGATAAGTTGGTTGATAGCCTCTTTAGCCGTGGCGGCACCGGCAATCATTTTGTCTATTCGTTGAACACCTGCTTGCTGGTAAGCGTCCAAAGCTTTAAGATAGAGCGAATGTTTGTCGCCGTAGGTGTCGTATAAACTGGAGCGACTGATGCCTAAGTGGTCAACCAGGTCCTGCATTGATGTGGCATTATAACCCTTATGCCAAAACAAGCATACAGCCTTAGACAATACATCTTTCTCATCAAAATCTTTAGTTCTTGCCATAGTCAAATAGCTTTGCCCTTTGTAAAGGCAAAGCTATTCATTTTTAACAGTAATTGAGCGGGTTTGTTGTTTAACCCCCGCTTTGATAGGCAGTTTAACGCACACCGCCGCTGGCCAGCAGCTTTTCGCCGGTCAACCATTTGGAGTCATCAGAAGCCAGGAACACGGCAACCTGAGCAATATCGTCAGGTTGACCAATACGTCCCAATGGTGTGGTAGCCACCATCTGGCTATGGAAATCGCTGCCAATAAAACCCGCGGTATGCGTGCCCTCAGTTTCTATCATACCCGGATTAATAGCGTTGACCCTGATGTTTTTAGGACCTAATTCTTTTGATAAAACTTCGGTAATCACATCAACCGAACCCTTGGTGGCGGTATAAATGGCACTGCCCGGAGGCGTTATACGCGTTACCGCCGAACCTATGTTTATGATGCTGCCGCCTTTGCCTTCAAAATGTTTAACTGCAGCCTGACTGGTAAACAGGAGGCCTAAAACGTTTATGTTGAACTGACGATGAAATTCTTCCTCCGTTACAGTTTCAATAGTGCCCATCTGGTAAACACCGGCGTTGTTAATGACTACATCGGCTTTACCAAATGCCTTTTCTGTTTCGGCGAACAGATTGTTAATGTCTGTAGTTTTGGATACATCACCTTTTACCGCAATGGCTTTACCGCCGGCGCTGGTAATGTCGGCAACCACCTTGTCGGCATCCTGACTGGACGAGGCATAATTTACGACTACCGAAGCGCCTTCGGCAGCTAAGCTTTTGGCAATACCTGCACCAATGCCTTTAGATGCTCCGGTGACTATGGCTACTTTGTTTGCTAACTTTTTCATGTTTGAATGTGTGATAAATTTCTATTTTTGGAACGATTGTTCTGCAAATGTAAATCTATTCGGAACAATCGTTCCTGAAATAAAATAAGATTAAGCAAGGATGACAAATGGAATAATAGTGTCTGTCTAAAAATAATTAGATTGGTCAAGCATCAGTCGTAGGGGACCGCAGTAACAATTTGCTTTAGAGTTGTTTATGATTTAATCTATGACCGTGAAATATAAAGGAGTGAAGCACGATAGGAATACAACTCTTTAGATAGTAGTTTGATTGACAACAAATTCTTTGAATATTCTGGGCAGTTAATAACGATAAGTACGATTAAAAAGATTATATATAATCATCACCGTTATATGTGCTTGGCGAATCAAAAAATTTGATTTATAGAAAAGTTAGCTGAGTACATACCACATGGTTAACAAAAAGCCCGATAGTACAAAAACAATTAAGCTTACATGCCAATGTTGCTTAATCCATTCTCTATAAAAAACGGTGATAATAACCGAAGATAAAAAAGTACCGACAAACAAAACAATGAACCCAATTTTGACTAGCAATCCATGGTCAATTTGGAAGAGTAAACATGCATTTTCAACTCCTTCTGACATAAAAACGCAAAAAATCACATAAATTATAACATATATAATTCCAGGCTTGGTGGTGAAAGCTGTGGGACGATACCTATGATCGAATATGTTGTTGATGTTTTTCTCGTCCTTAATCATGACTAATCTCCGATGGCAATTAAACCGTCATTAAATAAGTTTAACTTTTTGATAATGGCTGATGAAAGGTCGTCATTTTTAGGGTAATAATTATTATTTGGTTGCTTGCTTTGCAAGCATTGGATCATCATGTTAATTTGATTTTGATAAAGCTTTGTATTTCCATA
>CAJYSL010000252.1 GCA_913777515.1 uncultured Mucilaginibacter sp. | reverse complement strand
GAGAACACGCTACCGAATCTGTTTTTTTGTTTTTCACGTAATCACCGCCTACAATAACTGTACGCCCTCCTCCTTCGGCAACCGAAAAACTGCCTTTGGTGTTTAAACCTTGTGCTATAGGTAAAGCCTGGGCATTCCAGCTTTTTAAATCACGACTTGTAAGCAAGCGCGATACCGGCCCGCCAGTTACCATCATAACCTGCTGGTTAGCTTTATTGATGATAATTGAGGTGCCGCTTGCCGCAAAGGCAGCTTCTTCTTTTATGGCAGCGGGGGCGGTGCTTACCTCCTGCCAGGTTGTACCAGCATCTTTAGTTTCTAACAACAAAAACTTTCCGTTAATCGGGTCGCCCATCACTAAACCACGACTGGCATTATAAAAGTCCATGCCGTCTAAAAAGTAGGCTTTATCGTCGTTGCGATAGCAAATCTTCCAGTTTTTGCCGGCATCAGTGGTTTTTAAGATAACGGCGGGCGTACCCGAGCTCATGATGATGGCTTCTGTTGCCGAAAAAGCTTCGACATCTCTAAAGTCGCTTTGCTCGAAACCGGGCACTTGTTGCCACACCCAATTTCGGCCTCCATTGGTGCTGATGCCTACATGCCCCTTACTCCCGCTCACCCAGGCTACTTGATTATTTACCACTGATAGCCCACGTATACTGGTAGGTTTGTCTTGCTCTACAATATGGACCGATTGAGCGCTGGTGGCTTTTACCAATAATGACAGCACGAGTAATACTGAAAAAAACTTCATCATCAATGTTATTTAACCCGCGTCCAAACTTCTGAACGGCCCAATAAAGATATACCAATAAATCCGCGGATTTTGAGTTTGTTACCGCTCAGCGTCATTTTGCAGCTATAAGTTTTACCGCTTTTAGGGTCGTAAATGGTACCGCCTTCGTACACGTCGTCGCCATCAAACTTAAAGTTCTTTAAAAGTTCCAAACCTAAAATTGGGCGCGACTGCAGGCTTTTGTCGGGATTGTTTACATCCACTTTCGGTTTCCCGGTAGCCGGGTCTTCAGGCTCTTTAATCCAGGCCAGTTTGCCAAAATACAAATTACCCTTTTTGTAAATCTGTATCTGCCCCTCTCCGCTCGGGTTAATCCATTTACCTAAAATGGCATCTGCCGTTTGTGCATTAGCATTGACTACGAATAAAAGTGCCGCCATCAGCCAAAAAAAACTCAGTTTCGTTCTCATAATTTAAAATTGATGCTCTAATGTATCAGGTAAACAGCAGTATATCAAAAGATGATTTTTTTATTATTTATTTATATACCGTTTGATTTAAACTTCTATATTTGCAGCCTCAATACTGATTGCAGGTTATTACAAAGGTTTAATACAAACCCAAGTTAATAACCTAATAAAATCAGCCCAGGTGGCGAAATTGGTAAACGTTGCGGTCTCAGAAGCCGTTGAGAATTGTCTCTTGAGAGTTCGAGTCTCTCCCTGGGCACACCACTTAAAGTCGAAAGTTTTTAAGTAATAAATTTTAGATAGCACTTCTCACCAGGTGCTATTTTATTTTCAGGAGATAAATTGATTAATCAACGTTATCTTGCTGATATAAATGCCCAGGTGGCGAAATTGGTAGACGCACCATCTTGAGGGGGTGGCATCCGTAAGGTTGTACGAGTTCGAATCTCGTTCTGGGCACTCTTCATCTCTCATTTTCAATCACTTCCCATTTTTACATTGTTTATTTCTAACGAATTGTGCAGTTGCTGAACCGCACCATATTGCTAACTCATATTTCCTTTTTTTCTTCACAATAAAACGCTTGTTTAAAGGTTTAAATGTAAAAATATGTTAACTCGCTTTTAAATAAAGGCTCAGGTTAGCATATTTACGCCACATACCTGATTGATCAATGATATATCGTTACGCTATTGTTTTTTTGTTATTGACTGTTTTTGGCAGGCCCGCCCAGGCCCAACGCGACAGTGTGCCCTTAAACTCCATCATAGAAAAAACCGGAAAGCTATCTACCGCCCGCCCGATTGAAAAAGTTTATGTGCATTTTGACAAGCCCTATTACGCCATAGGTGACACCATTTGGTTTAAAACTTATCTGACCGATAATTTCAGGCAGCCTTCGCAATTGAGTAAAGTGGTTTATGTGGAGATAGCCAATAGCCGCGACTCTATTGTAGATAACTTTAAACTCCCGGTACGTAACGGGGTAGCCTCGGGCAACATCGCTTTAAATCCGCTTAATTATAAACAAGACAATTACCACGTGAGGGCCTATACCAAGTGGATGGGCAATTTTGATGCGGCTTACTTTTTTACTAAAACGGTTGCCATAGGTAACGCCGTAGATAAACTGGTAAATACCCAGGTAACTTACAGCAAAACAGGCGCTGATAAATCAATGCGGGTAAACATTCGGCTGGTATATAAAGATCCATCGGGCGTACCGCAAGCCAATAAGCGGGTAACCTGGGAAGTGATGAGCACACTTGATGATATTGCCAAAGGCAAGGGCAATACCGATGCCTCGGGAGCTTACACCATCAGCTTTGTAAACAGCAAAGGCACTGATTTATCAAACGCTTCGGTAGTGGCGTTTATTGATTTAGGTAATAAAAAAATTGCCGGCCGTACTTTGCCATTAAAGCAATTGACCAACAATAACGATGTACAGTTTTTTCCGGAAGGCGGCGAATTGCTTACTGCGGTACGTACCAAAGTGGGCATCAAAGCCATCGGCAGCGATGGTTTAGGCACTAACTTTACCGGCACGGTAACGGATAATACCGGGCAGGTTCTGGCTAACATCACATCGCAGCATGCAGGTATGGGCATGTTTGTACTTACCCCTGAAGATGGGAAAACCTACAAAGCTGACATCACTTTTGCTAACGGCGCTAAGGGTACTTATAATTTACCTAAAGTGCAGACCACTGGTTTTGCCATCAGCATTAATAATGGCGACGCAGACCAATTGTCGCTCAAACTATCAACCAGTCCGGCGTTTTTTCAGGCCAACAAAGGCAAAGCTTTTTATATTATTGCGCAGAGTGTAAATACGGTTTGCTTTGCGGCGCAAACGCTGCTTAAAGAACAGATATATTCTGCTACCATTCCTAAAAATAAGTTCCCGACCGGCATCGTTCAGTTTACACTAATGTCGTCGGCCGGTGTGCCGTTGAGCGAGCGTTTGGTATTTATACAACAAAACGACCAGCTCAACCTAAGTATAGCCGGTGATAAGCCCAGCTATACTTCAAGACAAAAAGTAAAACTGAATATCGCTGCCAAAAATAAAACCGCACCTGTGGAAGGCAATTTTTCGATTTCAGTAATTGACGAAAGTAAAGTACCCGTTAACGAAAGCGACGAAACCACCATCCTGTCCACCCTGCTGCTTACATCAGACTTAAAAGGCTACATCGAAAAGCCTAATTATTATTTTACCAAAATCAGTGATAAAACTGCAGCCGACCTGGATTTACTGATGCTTACCCAAGGCTACCGCCGGTTTAGTTATACTGATGTTATCGCTAATAACTATCAGCAAATATTCTTTTTGCCCGAGCAGGGTCTTGAATTGAGCGGAACTTTGCGCACTCTGAATGGCATGCCATTTAAGGGCGGCAATATTAAATTGCTGATTCCTGATAAGTATTTTTCGACTACGGCAGTAAGCGATCCTGAAGGCAAGTTTAAATTTAACAACCTGGTATTTGCCGACTCGGCCAAAGTTGTGGTATCGGCCAAAAACAACTACAATGGTAAAAACCTGATGCTGATGATGGACGGACAAACATACCCGGCAATTCCCAAAAATCAGTTTTATCCGGATGATAATCAAAACATTGACAGTACCATCAATACTTATCTTCAAAACAGCAAAAATTTGATGGACCGTATGCGGGTGCTGAAAGAAGTTGTGGTGCGTGCTCCTAAAGCCACACCACGTATTGACCACTCTGCTTACCCGGCTTTAACCGGCTTGAGTAACATGCCGGATCATTTGGTTACTTCTGAGCAATTAGGTGGTTGTGCTAATATGCTGTTGTGTTTACAAGGCCGCCTTCCGGGAGTAACGTTTGATAATAATAATTTTTATGTATCACGCGACTATAACCAGGGGCGACGTGTACCCATGCAAATATTTGTAACCGGTATGCCGGTAGATGTGAGTTACCTGAACAGCATGCAAAGTTCTGATGTAGAATCAATCGAGGTATTTTTGAAAGATGAATTAGGTTTGGTAAGTAACGCCTACCAAGCTAACGGGATTATTGTAATCAACAGCAAAAAGAAACCTACCGGTGGCACCAAAATAAGCCTGGCCGAATTTCAGGATTTACTGCCTCAGCCTAACGTAGTTAACTTTACTCCTAAAGGCTACAATTTTGGCCGCGAATTTTACTCGCCTAAATATGATGTTACTAAACCGGTGGGTGTTGACTTACGCAGTACCATTTATTGGAACCCGCATGTAATTACCGATAAAGCTACCGGTAATACCAGCGTGGAGTTTTATAACGCAGATGGCAAGGGCACTTACCGTGCTGTAATTGAGGGTTTTGATAAAGATGGTAATATAGGCCGCTTCGTGTATCGTTACAAAGTACAATAAGCAGCCAGTTTTTTGCTTTTGATGAACAACCTGCAAGCACTATTCGGTAATATTGATATTTACCTGTTCGACCAGATACTGAAAGGTACGTACAGCCAGTGTCATAAAATACTGGACGTAGGTTGCGGCGGCGGCCGTAATATTGTTTACTTTTTACAGCAGGGGTATGATGTTTATGGTATTGACCCGAACCCTGAGGCTATAGCCGCGGTTCGGGAATTAGCTGTTATGCTGACAGGCAACGATACTACAGCAAGCAATTTTAGTGTAGGCTCTGCCGAAACCATGCCTTTTGACGCTGGAACTTTTGATTTAGTAATTTGTAGTGCCGTGCTGCATTTTGCTCAAAATAAGCAGCACTTTGAGGCTATGCTCACTTGCATGTGGCAGGTACTTAAACCGGGCGGATATTTGTTTGCCCGCCTGGCATCAAACATCGGTATCGAAAACCTGGTGCAAGCCTTAGGTAACGACCGATACCTGCTGCCCGACGGCTCGGAGCGCTTTCTGGTTAGCGAGCAGGATTTATTGCATTACACCCAAAAGCTAAACGGCTACCTGCACGAACCCATCAAAACCACCAACGTGCAAAACCTGCGCTGCATGACTACCTGGTGCCTTCAAAAACTATGATCCAGACTGCGTATCTGCGCTTTATACTCGGCGGGTAAAATCACTTCTTTGAGCACCCAATCTACTTTTATAAACCGTGTTGCTTTATAAACCCATAGCACCGGCTTTAATAACGAAGGGGCCTGGTGCCGTAGCATTTCTTTTACTGTAGCAGGCACTAAAACAACCTGCACTTGCTTGAGCATTAAATAACGTACCCAACCTAAATGCTGCCGGTATTTTTTGTACAAATCGGTAGTGTATTTGCTTTTAACCGTATCCTGTTGTAAGTGTGTTTGGCGCATGTACGTCCAATGCACGTAGTTTTGCGGTAGCCCTTTAATGCCCATACGCTGTCCAACCCGCTGAAAAACTTCAAAAACCTCCTGCTTCTCAGCATCCGCCATTTTCCTTTCCAGTAGTTCGAAAGACCGGATGGAGTAATCAATCAGCATAAATAATACGTCGCGATAAGCCCAGTCCGGGATTTGCTCACCACGAGCGGCTTCTACGTCCTGATGGATATGGGTAATCTTATCTATGGCAGCCAAAGCCTGGTTTTGCGGTAAAAAAAGAATCTGCCGCGCGTATTCTACCGTCGAGAATAAGCGGCCCAAAGGGTCTGCGGGTAAACGTCCGGTAAAGTACAACCAGTCGACTGCCTTGTTAAGGGCAAATTCGGCTGCTGCGCCTGCAAAAATAAAAAGTACCGTATCGGCCTTCCCCCAAATGCTCCTTACGATGCTGTCTTTGCTTACAAAATAGTCCATTGCTCAAATATTTATTCAAACATATTAAAAGTACTTTTAAATACAAAGTTTATTCTTGTTACTTCTTACAGCGTGTATTGCCCATTACACTTACCGTGTGGCGTATTTCAATTTAAAACTTACCTTAGTACACATCAATCATCAACTATGCACCGCCTTTTCCGCTACAAAAAATTAGCTTTCTCGTTACTCACCTCATTAGCTATCAGTTCATCATTTGCACAAAGTGCCGACAAGTTTTTCCCTAAAAAAGATCTGATGACCATTGGCTCTTACTACTACCCGGAGCAATGGCCACATGCTTACTGGGAGCGCGACCTGAAAAAAATGGGAGAACTGGGTTTCGACTTTACACACTTTGGCGAGTTTGCCTGGGCTTTTATTGAGCCGGAAGAAGGCAAGTTTGATTTTAGCTGGCT
>CAJYSL010000251.1 GCA_913777515.1 uncultured Mucilaginibacter sp. | reverse complement strand
CCTTGTACGCCATATTTTCTGGTGGCATCGTGGGCATCTTCTTATTGGGGTTGTTCAGTGCTCGGGCTAACCGTCAGGGAATCAATATTGCCATTGTGGTTTGCATCTTTTTTACCGCCTATGCGTTTCTAACATCCACACCCATCGGTGCCGGGGACAACAAGACGGTTTTGCTCGATTTGGGCAAATACAACTTCACTCACAATAAACTCATGCTGGGTGTATACAGTCATTTAGTAGTGATTGGCGTGGGCTATTTCGCTAGTTTGTTTTTTCCTAAGCCGGTATTAGACCGCAACCTGCTTTACAGCGGATGGCGCGAAGGCCGACGCGAGGAAAGAAAACAGGAAAAGCAGCTTGCTGATTCGCAAGTTTAGTAAGCATACGCTTGTTGGCTTAGACATCGATTACAGAAGTTGTGATGCGAAACTAAGTTGTCTGTTAATTTTCTTTCGAAATTTTCTCCTGCGCTAATTCCATGTCTTCCTGCGTTGCTTCCGGTTCTTCGTTAATCATTTCGGCTTTCGGGTCGTATTGCAACTCTACGCAAATAGGAAAGTGGTCCGACCCGCAATGATTCATCGTATTGATACTTTTGAGGCTAAAGTCTGACGAGCAAAAGATATGGTCTAACGGAAATCTTAAAAAGAAATATTTGGCGTTGAAACTGTTAAAAAAGCCCCGGCCTCTGCGCGGGTCCAGCAAACCGCTGGTTTTCGAGAATAATTCTGTGGTGTAGCTCCAGGCTACATCGTTCAAATCGCCAGCTACAATCACTGGTATAGGGCTGTTTTTAGCTTTTTGTCCTACCAGTAAAATTTCGCGGTCGCGTTCGGTTGATGTCGGGCTCTCTTGCGGTACCGGTGGTTTGGGGTGCAGGCAGTATAATTTTACTTTTTGGCCGGATTGCAAGCTTACGTTTACCTCTATTGACGGAATATCGTCTTCTACCAAATAATGAACAGCTCCATCAGCTAACTGCAGGCGCGAGTAAAGCATCATGCCGTAAGTGTTTTCTAAAGGTTCTTTAATTTGGTAGGGGTAGTGTCGTTCAATGTCCTTCATCTGGGCTTCCCACCAACCGTTAGTTTCAACCATCAGTACAACATCGGGGTTACAGTTTTTTATTAATTGATGATAGGCCGCTGAGTTGTGATTATCCTGGTAAACATTGGCTACTAACAATTTGATGTTATGAGTAGTGTTATGATTAGTGCTTTTAACCAGTTGCTTTGGTGCCAATGGCGTAAAAGGATATATTTTGACACACAAGTAAATCAAATTTAGCCCCAACACTACAGCGAGTGTGATATCTTTTAAATCGTCAGGGAAATAAAAGATAAGTAGCGCTGCGAGTAGCAATACATTTAAAATAAGCTTTTGCAGTCGGGGATATTCAAACACCCTAAAAACCCAGTAATCATTACGGATAAAAGGTATAACCGTAGATAGGATAATAAATATGCTGAGGTAGAAAGTAATCTGGTAAAGTAGCAACGGCGGATATTTTGTTAAAATTGAACCGCAATATCCTCATTTATGTTTAATCAAAGCTTAATTAATTTCTAATAATGTTTTGCTACACTTTAAGGCAAACAACGCTTATAAAAACAACTACCTGAACCATTGCTTTAACTGTTGCTCAAAATCTTTAGAGGGTTGATTGCTAACCTGGAAACGGCCTAAAGTATAGGTGTCACTGTTGCGAGTAATGGTTTGTGCTTGGGTAGTAAAGCCGGCAGATAAATGGTTCTCTTGCATTACCTGTAAAGTTTCGTCGTTGAAATTGCCATAGGGATAGGCAACGATGTCAAACTTTTGATTCAGTTGCTGTTCCAATGTTGCTTTGCAGGTCAGTAGTTCTTTTTGTTGTTCCTCCTTGGTGTGAAGAGCCAACGCAGGGTGCGTCATGGTATGGATGCCTGCTTTAAATAAAGGATTACAAACCAAATCCTTTAATTGCTCATTACTCATCGCTATGTCCATGGCAGGCGTTTCTGTCAAATTACCGATGGATGCTTTGAGTTGCTTAAGGCAGTCGTTAATCTCAGTGATGTGTAAAGGCCGCAAAAATACCCAAAGCGCCATATATATTTCACAACGTTCGGTAGGATATGGCTGGTCCCAAACCCATGATTTTAATTCTTTTGATTGACCGGGATTGATTTTTTGCTCTTTAACCCGCCGGGTAAACACATGATTGCCTTGGCGGATATTGATGATTTTGGGCAATTCTGGCGATAGCAGAATTATGTTTAGTAAATCGTCCCACCAAAAGACTTGTTGCGTTTCAAGGTAATAGGGCGAAATAAAAAAGGTCGCGGGGCAGTTGAATTTTTCCAGCAACGGTTTGGCATTGATATAATTATCAAGGTAGCCATCATCAAAGGTGAGGCAAATTGTTTTATTTTTAATCTTGCCCTGTTTTTGCTGATGAAGCAGTTCGTCTATATCAATCACCCGATACTTTTTGCTCATTACCGTCAATTGACCTTCAAAATGCTCCGGGCTAACGGCAAGTTTCCACGGGTCTATGGGTAAGTCGGTCACGCGGTGATACATCAACACTACCGCGCCGTTATCTTGCCGAAAGCTTTTAAATAAGTTAAACATTGACTTTTATGTTTAAACTTTAGTTTTTTTGCAGGCAGCAGTAATGATGACCTGATAGTGCGGGTCGTGGCTATTCAATGTTGCTTCATTCAGTTCATAACGCCCCATGCCGTACAAAAAGGCTGTAGCTGCTAATACATTGCCATGGGTATTTATCACGGTTTCGCCCGCAAAGTTTTCTTTCAAAAGTCGTTTTAATGATGCATCGGTAAACGACCAATACCAGTATTTTCCCCATTGGTCTTGTGCAATATGGCTGATGCCCGGAACAGTTAAAAGCAGGCTACCGCCGGGTTTCAATACTCTGTAACAAGTTTTGATGGCATCTTGATAATTATAGATTAGGTGAAGGGTTTGGGTTAATATGATGCAATCGAAGCTGTTATCAGGCAAAATAGGTGCATTACTTAAATCGCCTACAAATGTTGCCCTGGGGTTACTATCGTCAATGTGTAAAATATCACTTTGGACAATGTTGGCTTGGCCAAACGTTAAGGTATATTCATTATCACCAATTTCTAAAACCCTCCCTCTTACAGAATTACTATTTGCCGCCAGGAATTTTTCAATGTAAAAGCGGTCAACCGGACCTCCGCGTTCATATCCGAACTGGGTACTGAATGGTATAGTCCGGTTTAAATCTCCCAAGTTTACGTGGTAAACAGGCGGTAGGTTTATATGATAAGAACGGCTTGAAACAGCAGATTTTAGCTTTGTTTTCATTGCTTGCCATCCCTTTTTTATTAATAGCCTATATAAAAGCGATTTATTATGCTCATAAAGCATCTCTAGCGATGCCTTTTGCTCAAGTAGTTTTTTAAAAGGAAGTTTCTCTAAAATCAGCGCAGTTTCTAAAGTGTAGTAATTTTTCCAATTTTGTATTCCCTTAAGTTTATAATCCCCATTGGCATTCACGTCATCATCTGTAAACCTGCTCAGTACTTTCAGGGCGCTATTGAGCATAAAAGGGTGGTTAAAAGACATGTTATCACCGTGATGTACGTAAGCAGCAATGATTTGCTGATGATGAATAACCGGATATTTTTTTGCTATACGCAAATACATATCGTAATCTTCGCAGCTTTTAAGCCCTGTATCAAACTTAAACTCTTGCAATACCCATTTTTGATACATGACGGTAGCATGCATACCTATATAATTACCTTGCAGCAGTTGCTGATATGGCTTTTGTTCAAGTTTGAAAGAAACGGTGACAGAGGTGCCGTTAGTAATGTTGA
The DNA here is from genome assembly GCA_913777515.1 of uncultured Mucilaginibacter sp. Taxonomy (GTDB): domain Bacteria; phylum Bacteroidota; class Bacteroidia; order Sphingobacteriales; family Sphingobacteriaceae; genus Mucilaginibacter. The sequence continues at coordinate 13,483 of CAJYSL010000251.1, read as the reverse complement.
TTTTTTGATGTGCGCCTGAAACAAACGCGACGGTGTCTTCATCTGACAAATAACCGGCATTTATGGAAAGCGCATTGTCATAAAGCCAGTCATCTGCGTCTAGAAAAACTAAGTGCTCTCCCGCTGCCACTTCGATGCCCTTATTGCGTGCAGCAGATAAGCCCTGATTTTCCTGGTAAATATATTTTATAGTCGGGTAGTTTTCTACCACTGAACGGCTATTATCTGTAGAACCATCATCGACAACGATGGCCTCATAGTTGGTGTATGTTTGTGACAGAACGCTATCTATAGCTTTTGGGAGATATTTACCATGATTATAATTTGTGATAACAACAGAAACCAAGGGCTGAACTACTTCGAAGTTGGAAGGTTGAGTCATTTTCAAGCCGGTTATAGTAAATTTTTGTCAAAACGAATGATTGAGCTGTATTACAGATGCTTATAAAACAGATTACCTGTTGTCCGGCTTCTTACTTTTTAAGCCCACGAGCTTTTTAAGCTCATCTTTAACTACCCAGGTTAGCAAATATCCAATGCCTTTTAAAACATGTTTATCAACATGGAAATTCAGCAGCTTGGCGACTTGCTTTAAAACGGGCTTGGTACGTCTTACTGAATGCCATACATCACTGGTTACCTGCAGCGAATAATATGCGTAATCTTTTCGGGCATATAGCATCACTTCCTCTTGTCTGTCAGGGGGAAGCATGGGTTTAGTCAGGCTAAATATTCTTTTAATATCATCAAAATGTTCGCCGGTCAATAAGCTGTCGCTGGTAATCGAGGCATTGTGCAAACGATATTCTGCCAATGTTTTAGGAAGAAAAACGATAGGAAAATGCTTGGAGATGGTTACCCACATTAACCAGTCTTCACCATAACGGGCGGCATAAAAGCTGCCTACTTTTTCATAGACTTCGCGTTTTACGGTTATGGATACATATTGTATCAGGTTTAGTCGCGCTAATTTGAGTAGCGACTGTTCTAAAATAGCAGCGTCTTTAGTTGGTTCAGCCCTTTCGGCAACAATATCTCCGTGTTCATCAATGGTGCGCCAGGCAGAATAGATAGCACCTGCCTCCGGGAAAATATTAAATTCGTTTTCGATGCCTGCATAATACCCAGGCAAAACCCGGTCATCACCGTGCAGCAAATGGATATACTTGCCCCGCGCTCTGTTTATGCAGGTTTCAAAATTTCGCAAGCTACCCACATTTTCTTTTTGGCAATAATAAGCAACCCGGCCTTTCCCAACCGATTTCACTAAGGCCTCCACATCATCATCAGTGCTGCAATCATCAATTACCTCTATTTGCATCCTGTCTTCGCCCAAATCTTGCTGCAAAACGCTGTTGATGGTGTCTGGTAAATATTTTGAGCAATTGTAGGCAGGTATCATTACCGACCACATCACCCTGAGCACATCTTTGCCGAGCGGAGCGATGACCGGTGGGGTTTGAGGTATTCGTTCTTGTCTTTCCATGATGAAAGCGTTATTTAATCACAGCAGACAACGAAGTTGCCGGTGTTAAAGTTAAAGGAAAATTGGGGCGCACGCTTCCCCACCATTTACCGTACCAGTTGGTTTCTTCACGGTAGTCGGCTATTTCGAAGCTTAGGCATTCGTTATAAGTAAAAAGCTCTTTAGAGGTATCTTCTACAAAGTATAAAGAAAAATAGTAAGCGCCATCGTTTAAAAAATTACCCGGAATACTGCATTCCGCATTCACAAACTCTTCTTGAATGGTAAGCTGGTTAGACGGTATATCAAAAACACATTCGCCGGATGCATTGAATAGCAAAAGGTCGACGGTCATTTTGGTTATCGGTATCATTGTTTTAAATGAAAATTTAACCAACATCGGTGTCCTGATGTCAAAAACAGCATCATGGTGTGCCAATTGCGGAATAAGGTCTACACTTAACACACGGATGCTATCATTCCCGGGGGCTTCATTTATATCTTCAAATTTTTTGCTCCAGCTATTGGTATGCAGTGTCTGCAGATAGCTCGTGGTCACTTCTTTTACATGGCCGTTAGCGGCTACTTCACCGTTTTTTAACCACATAGCTTTGGAGCAAAGATTACCGATAGCCTGCAGGTTGTGGCTCACAAAAATGATGGTGCGTCCGTTTTGATGGGTAGCATCGTTCATTTTGCCAAGGCACTTTTTCTGAAATTCAGCATCGCCTACAGCTAAAACTTCATCTACTACTAAAATGTCGGGTTCTAAGTGTGCAGCAACCGAAAAGGCCAATCGTACATACATGCCCGACGAGTAACGCTTTACCGGCGTATCTAAAAAAGTTTCGACGCCCGAAAAGTCGACGATTTCATCAAACTTTTTAACGATTTCTCTTTTACTCATGCCCAGCATATGGCCACTGATAAAGATATTCTCCCTACCGGTAAGTTCCGGATGAAAACCGGTGCCTACCTCCAGTAAACTGCTGATTTTACCCTTACCTAAAATACGACCTTCGGTAGGCTTGATGATGCGCGACAAAATTTTGAGAAAGGTTGACTTGCCTGCGCCGTTATGCCCAATGATACCGAAAGCTTCGCCTTGCCTTAATTCGAAATTTACGTGGCGCAATGCCCAGATTTTATCTTTAGACTCACTGGTTTCGGTATCGCGGTTTGTAATATGCGAATGCCACCATTGCTGCATATCGCGCCGGAGCGACCCCGACCCGATACTGCCCAATTGATACAGTTTTGAAATGTTTTCGGCCTTGATGACAGTCTCCGACATAATAATTATAAAACGTCCAACAATTTGTCGCCCATCTTATTAAAAAGCAAAATGCCAGAGGTGACAATAACAACCATAAACATTACACTAAAACCAATTCCTGAAAGCGAGCCATGATAATCACCGGAAAACGCCGCTCTGAATAATTCGAACATCGGCGAAAGCGGGTTAATCATAACGTAGGCTACAGCTTTTTGCGGGACAACGGCCAGCGAAAAGAAAACAGGGGTAACAAACATCAGGAGCTTGGTGAGCAACTGGCTTAACGATGTCAAATCACGGTATTTGGCAGTTAGTACAGAAAATATTAAACCTGCTCCAAAAGCGATACCCGAGGTTACTACAATAGCAACCAACGCTAAAGGTAGGCTTGAAGCATGGAAAATTATTTGTTTGGTGATGACATAATAGGCAAACACCGAACCCAGGAGCAGTAACTGGATACCAAATAAGATAAACTGAAGCAGTAGAGCAGAAAGTGCTACAATAATACGCGGAAAGTAAACTTTGCTGAATACTGCTGCGTTTTGAGTAAACGTGCGGCTGGTGTTAGTGAAAACTTCAGAAAACAGCGTCCATAAAGTAACGCCCATCAGGTTAAACAATATGGGAGGATAGCCATCCGTTTTAACACCCAAAATATTGTTAAACACCACTACAAATATACCAACGGTCAGTAGAGGCTGGATAAGCACCCAAAGCGGTCCAAGTAAGGTTTGTTGGTACGCCCCCAAAAAATCTTTACGAGTTTGGCTCAGCAATAAATCTTTGTAAAAATAAAGCTCTTTTAAGTTTACAAACCACGACGTTTTGCTGGTAATTTCCCATTCCCATTTTGCTGATTCAATCATGCTAATCTGGTTTTAAAGCGTTAAACAATAAGGCTGAATGAAGTATTGTCGCGCGAAATAATAAGGTTGTAGAATTAAATTTATATAATAATAAATGTAAACACAAGGTTGATTTTGTGTTTATAGCATGTTAATTAGCATGATGTTACAATAGTAAACTATACTTTAATAATGTTTTTAATTATGGTTAATTTTTCCATATAAAGAGCTCCGAATCATGAAAGTGTTTTATCTATCCGTTCGACTCTTTTTAAATCGGATACATATACGCAAAAAAGTTTTAAAAGGATTTGCGGTTTTTAACAAAATTTAAACGGTAATTGCTGTGTCTTAGATTCAGGTGAGTCAAATGAGAAGATAAAGTGATAGCAATTTCCACACTGAAGTTTTCTTTGATGAAAAGTATTCGATAGACAGTTGTTATGCTCTATTTATTTAGATAATTAAATAATATTCAAAAATGCATTTGATTCATTCACAAAACATTAAGAGGATATTATTTTTGTCTGCTTTGCTTTTGTGCAAGAAGAGATGTTGAATTATTTGGAGGAATTGAAAAGTGGATTTTATTTGAATAATAAAACTGCCTAAACTCTAGCGGTACACTTAGATAAAAATGATTATTTAAAAACGCGTTTTTATTTTTTGTAAACGATGAATAATGTTAAGAAACTCAATGGGAAAGGTAAGGCTCTTAACGGAACGTTTGAAAGCCAAGTTTCTGACTGTTTATTTATGCAAGCAAGCCTCTTATTACCAAAAACTTAAAAGAAAAAGAGCGGAGAGGGAGGGATTCAAACCCCCGGTACCTGTTACAGTACACCTGATTTCGAATCAGGCACATTCGATCACTCTGACACCTCTCCGTATAAAGATGCAATGCTCTGCCAATCATAAATATTGCTACACGGTTGGCTGATTGCGGCATCAAAAGTAAGCTGCGAACGTCAATAAAGCAAGATTAACGATGTCTTGGCTGTTGTAAAAAGTATAACGGCTTAGCTTATTGAGCGTTAATTTTTAGTCCGCGCAGTTTTTAAGAAGATGCTTTGTGTAAAAACCTTGCTAAAGACGATTAACAGGTCAAGCTGTCAAAAAAAGAGAAGCAGCCAAAGTCTGGCTGCTTCGCTGCAAAACAATAATATAATTTAGTCGAAACTTAGCTGGCGGCCGATAGGATTTCGAAATTGCTTGCTATAATTTCGGTTTTGTAGCGTTTAATGTTTTCGGCATCAACAAAAGCTTTCGTATGCAGCTTGCCCTGAACAAATACCAAGTCATCTTTTTTCAACTCGAAGCGTTTAAGGGCCGGGTTAGTTTCTTCCACCCGGATTTGGTGTATCTCTTCATGGTCAGTATCGCCTTTGGCTGAGTAAATCACTTCTTTGGTAGTCAGGCTAAAATATAGCCAGCGTTCCTGGTTATGGTTATGCAAACGTGGCTCCTTAGAAATTTTTCCTGCCAGCATTACCTTGTTAATTCCCGCGTTAGTATACATCGTGTATCTGAATTTAGTGTCTGTTAAGTAGAGGTTTGTTTTTAGTTCTCGAGTTAAATATTGGTGTATTTATACAAATAATTGCGTAGTTTATCTGTAATTTATTCCGTAAAAGTGCAAAAAGCCAATGGTTCAAAACTAAGTTGAAATCATTTGCCTTGCAGCGTATTTATCCCGGAAATTGATTGCGGTTTTTACGCAATTTTAAATGGTTTGTGTACCGGATTCGCTTATCAATAACTAATCGTTGGTATAGGTACAGATACTTTAAATGATTAAAACGAAAAGAAATTTAAGTTCTATGCAACCAATTTTTGACCGTTCGTTTATATTCAGAAACTTCAATGTAAAGCAAAAGGCCTATTTTTATATTTTCAAATCAAGACTTTCAAACAAGCATTGAGCAATACTCACTTTTTCCGTCTGTCAGAATTATCCGGACTTGTAGCCGACGTAATGGAGCAGGTGTTTCAGGGCCGTGCCTTTTGGGTAATTGCCGATGTAACCAGCCATAGCTACAAGCCCGGTAAAAATCATCATTACTTTGATTTGGTAGAAAAGGAGCCGGGTAGCAGCACATTGTTGGCCAAGTTTGCAGCAAGGGCCTGGAGTGAGGGCGCCGAACAAATTGCATCGTTTGAAGCAACAACAGGCCAGCGTTTTACTAACGACATTAATGTTTTGCTGTTGGTCAGTGTAAACTATCATCCGGCTTTTGGTTTGCAACTGACGGTGCATAACATTGATGTTAACTTTACCCTAGGCACACTCGAAAAGCAAAAGCAAGCCACACTGGCGCGCCTGGTTAACGAAAACCCTGACCATGTGCGTTTGGTCGATGATGAGTATATCACCTTTAACCAGGAGTTGCAACTGCCTGTTGTTGTACAGCATATAGCGGTAATCTCATCAAATACATCTGCCGGGTACGAAGATTTTCAGCATACGCTTCAAAACAATAAGCAGGATTATGCTTTTCAAATAGACCCTTATTTTACCGTAGTGCAGGGCGAAAACAATGCCCGGTATATTGTGGAGCAACTAATTGCCATTTACCAATCGGGCGTAGCTTACGATGCCGTCATTGTTATTCGTGGTGGTGGTGCTCAAACAGACTTGCTTTTGTTTGAGCAGTATGCTATCGGCAAAGCCATTGCCCGGTTTCCGATACCCGTAATTACCGGCATTGGTCACCAGAAAAACCAGACAGTTGCCGATTTAATGGCGCATACCTCGCTCAAAACACCGACACAGGCAGCGGAATTTATCATCGCACGCAACCGGGACTTTGCAGACTATATCAGTATCCTGGAAAATGGCATTGTTAACCGTACCCGGCAATATGCTGCTACCTGTCAGCAGGAAGTTTTGATGATGCATCGTACTTTATGGCAAGCCGTACAGGTTCGGTTAAATACTGAGGAAAGTTTGTTGGAACGAAGAGCCAGTGAACTGGCACATATCGGGCAGATTAAACTATTGGAAGAAAAGCTGCACCTGGCGCATTTAGCTGACCGGTTTGCTAAACGACCGGAACAAATACTGTTTGAACGCCATTGTGAACTCGATACGCAAAACGTTAAGCTAAGAAATGATAGTTTTTTAAGCCTTGCCAGGCACAATCAGCAATTAGACATGCAGGGGCTGATGTTTAAGCTATTATTGCCCGAAAATGTTTTGCGTAAAGGCTTTGCTGTATTGAAACATAAAATTGAATCTGCAGACCAAAAAAATGCAATCATTGTTGGGGACGAAGTGCAAATTATTACCGCCCATGAAGAACTGACGGCGACCATCACCAATAAGAGACAACATGACAAAAGATAAATTAACCTACGAGGCTGCTGCAGCCGAGTTGGCCGAAATTACCAAAGAACTGGAAGCGGACACCATAACCGTTGACGAATTGTCGGAGAAAGTGAAACGAGGAGCCTACCTGATTAATTGGTGCAAAGCCCGCTTAAAAAGCACCGAAGACGATATCAAAACCATTATGGGCGATTTGGACGGTGCTGCTGATTAATTTAAAAGCGACATTTTTAACATCTTAATGTCGGTGTAACTTATTAACAAGTTATTAAAATTAAAAATTAAAGTAAGATAGCAAGCATTTTAAGTGCTGATGAGGACTGTTAGAGTAACAAATGGCGGTTTAGAACGTAAAGGCTATCTTATAACTATTGGTTGCCATTTATGCTGTATCAAGATACGCCGCGTCATGATAATTTGCCCTTAATTAATATTGTTCAGTTAGTTGAAAAGCAGGCGCACCTGACGCCTGATACTTTAGCTGTCAAACATCGTAATCAGTCGCTTTCTTACCGGGTACTGGTAGAACAAGCAGAAGCCTTAGCTGCAAGTCTTGTTCAAAACCATGCGTCGGAGAGCATCATTGGTTTAAGTACTTTAAGAGGTATTGACACCATAATTGGCTTGTTGGCTATTTTAAAAGCCGGCAAAGCCTATTTGCCGTTAGACCCAAAACATCCGGCTTTAAGAAATCGGGAAATCATAAGTGAAGCAGGCATTGCAAGCGTTATTGCTTTTGGTGATGACGTGGAAACTTTAAAGGCATTAGGATTAAATATCGTTGATACCTATGTTGACAGACAATCAAAAGCTGACATAATTTATCCAACACCGTCGTTAGCCTACCTAATGTACACCTCCGGTTCTACCGGTAAACCTAAAGGCGTAGCTGTTGCACATCAGGCGGCTATCAATCTGCAATTATGGCTACAACGCAACACCAGGGTCGGTTTGGGTACCAAAACGTTGCAATATACGCCGCTTACGTTTGATGTCTCATTTCAGGAAATCTTCTCGACTTTGACCACCGGCGGCGTGCTGGTGCTGGTAGATGATGACATCCGGCTCGATCCGCGTCAGCTACTGGTCTTTCTTCAACAAGAAGGCATCAATCGACTTTTTTTACCGTTTGTTGCCCTGCAATATTTAACAGATACTGCTGATAAAATTGACCTGTTTCCGGAGAGCTTGCAGATTGTAGTAACTGCAGGCGAACAACTTAAAGTTACTCCTCAGCTCAGGCGGTTTTTTAAGGCACTGCCCAATTGCATCTTGCGCAACCAATACGGACCTACCGAGGCGCATATTATAGTAACCGATTTAACTTTAACCGGCAATCCAGATGATTGGGACGATTTACCCACCATCGGTAAACCCATTGATAACGTAACTATTGCTGTCTTAGACGAACATCAAAACTTTTTACCTGACGGGCAACCGGGCGAACTCTACATAGGCGGCGTTTGCCTGGCCGAAGGCTACTGGAAACAAAACGCACTTACGCAGGAAAAATTCTTAACGCTGAATCATCCTCAACAGGGCCTCATACGCATGTATCGCACCGGCGATTTGGGCGTTTATCTGCCGGATGGCAATATTCAGTTTTTAGGACGTATTGACCATCAAGTCAAAATTCGTGGTAACCGGGTAGAGCTGGGCGAGGTTGAGTCGTTATTGAATGGCTTGCCTGATATTAAAAAGGCTGTTGTAGTTGTTAAAAATAACGCAGCAAATCTGCCCTTTTTGGCTGCTTATGTGGTTCATGACCAGGCAACTTTAAATGTTAGCGCATTACGCAAAGCCTTGGCACAACGCCTGCCCGAATATATGATACCTGCAACCTTTACCAGTGTTGCCGAAATGCCTTACAATGCTGCCGGCAAAGTAGACCGTAATGCGCTGCCTGACCCGATAAAGGCGCGACCCGACTTAAGTAATAGTTACCAGGAGCCCGAAACGGCAACAGAGAAAAATCTGGCCAAGGTTTGGTGCGATTTATTACAGTTAGACAAAGTTGGTGTTAGCGATAGTTTTTTTGATTTAGGAGGCAATTCCTTATTGGCGCTCAAGCTGGTGATAGAGTTGCAAGAGCAATACAACTACCAGTTGCCGGTAGCCAAAATTTATCAGTTATTAACCATAACAAAAATAGCGGCTTCTTTAGATGGCGTCGATACTAAGCAAAGCCCCGCTATTGAAAAAGCCGGACGGCAAGGCGGCGGTGATATTGCCGTGATTGGCATAGCCGGAAGATTCCCTGGCGCTGATGATACTGAACAGCTTTGGGAGTTGCTTAAAGATGGGCGGGAGGGTATCAGCTTTTTTGAGGAGGGTGAACTCAGTGATTACATTCCCCGCCAAAAAAGAGAGGGCCCAAATTATGTAAAAGCACGCGGTATCATTAATCATGCCGACCAGTTTGATGCTGAGTTTTTCAATATCAACCCCAAGCTGGCTGAACTGATGGACCCGCAGCAGCGGGTGTTTTTAGAAATTGCCTGGGAAGTGTTGGAAAGTACCGGGCACCTGCCAGGTATTTACAATGGTAAAACCGGGGTGTTTGCCGGTACGGGTAACAATAGCTACTATCGCCGCAACGTGTTATCCAACCCTGATTTGGTGAGCAATGTGGGCAGTTTTCAAGTGATGGCTGCTAACGAGAAAGACTATATCAGTACCCGCACAGCTTATGAATTAAATTTGAACGGACCGGCGGTAACCATACTGGCGGCCTGTTCTACATCGCTGGTGGCCGTGGCGCAAGCTGTTGAAAGTCTTCGCGCCGGTAAGTGCGATGTGGCAATCGCCGGCGGTGTAGCTATAACATCGCCCATCAAAAGCGGCTATTTGTACAAAGACGGCGCCATGCTGAGTAATGACGGGCACTGCCGTACGTTTGATGCCCATGCGGGTGGCACTACATTTAGCGACGGAGCAGGCGTGGTGTTATTAAAGCCAAGGGAGGCCGCCGAACGCGACGGTGATTACATCTATGGGATCATAAAAGGAGTGGGCTTAAACAATGATGGTGGCAACAAGGGCAATTTTGCGGCGCCAAGTACCGACGGACAGGCGGGGGCCATTGCTGTGGCTATTGCAGACGCGGGCATTAGTGCAGGTGACATCAGTTATATAGAAGCACATGGTACGGCCACCTACATTGGCGACCCCATCGAGATTGAAGGCCTAAAGATGGCTTTTGGCCAAACCGAGACGACAGGCTATTGCGGCTTGGGCTCAATTAAAAGCAACGTTGGGCATTTAACGGCAGCGGCAGGTGTGGCTGGTTTAATTAAAGTGATGCTGGCGCTCAAGTATCAGCAATTACCACCAACCATCAATTTTAAAAGCCTGAATCCAAATATTCAGTTGGACGGCTCACCATTTTATGTCAATGATCGGTTAAGTGACTGGCATGCCAAAGGAAAACGCACGGCTGGAATTAGTTCTTTCGGCGTAGGTGGCACCAACGCGCACGTAATTGTACAGGAAGCAAGTCAACCTACAGCCCCGTCGGCAAGTAAAAGACCCTTGCAACTCATCACATGGTCGGCAAAAAACGAAGACAGTTTAAGAGCTTATGCAGAGCGTTTGAGCATTTGGGCAGGTAAAAATTCAAGTGAATCACTTGCCAATGTCGCTTATACACTGCAAAATAAACGGAAGCATTTTAATCACAGGAGCTTTGCGGTTGCGGGCGATACAGAAGCGTTAAGCAGCCAGTTACTTGTTCAATACAATCGTAATAAACAAATCATCGAGTTTAAGAACAAGAAGGTAGCATTTATATTTCCCGGACAGGATGCTAAATACTTGCACATGTGCCGCGAACTATACGATAACGAGTCTGTATTTAAAACCGCGGTTGATGAATGCGCAAGTCTGTTTTCACAAGAAATTGGCCAGGATATACGCGAAGTTATTTATCCGGTCGGCGAAGACAACCGGCTTAACCAAACGCAGTATACGCAACCGGCATTATTTACCATGAGTTATGCCATGGCTCAGTTATGGCTCAGTTGGGGTATCCTGCCGGCAGTGGTTGTAGGGCATAGTATTGGCGAACTGGCAGCGGCTTATTTTGCGGGTGTACTCAACTTGCCTGATGCGGTGAAGCTTGTAGCCGCCCGAGGTAAACTAATTGCGCAGATGCCACCGGGCGTCATGCTCGCTATTCGTGCACATGTGAACCAGCTTAAACCTTTATTGATTGAAGGCATAAGTCTGGCTGCGGTTAATGGGCCAAAAAACTGCGTGTTGTCTGGTAGGGCTGAGGATATAGAAACTTTCTCTGCTCAGCTTGAGGCTTCAGGTATTCCGTCGGTTTTGATGCAGGCCCAACATGCTTTCCATTCGCCGGCCTTATCTGAGGCGGCTGTTCATTTTAGGGAGGTTGTAAAGCAAGTCACTTTAAACGAGCCGGTGTTGCCTTTAATATCAACAGCTACGGGTAAACGCCTGACTGCAAAGGAGGCAAAGGACCCGGAGTATTGGTCGACCCAGATTGTGCAGCCTGTTTTATTTGCCGATGCCATCGATACTTTAATGGCCGAAGGTATACAGGTAATGTTAGACTCCGGGCCTAATCAGGTAGCCTCGTCATTAATAACGCAGCAAGTGGGCAAAGCTGACGTTTTGGTGTTGTCATCATCGTTGCAGCCTCAAAGGCAGGCTTCGGCTTATTTGCCCTTACTAACGTCATTAGGTCAACTTTGGCAACACGGCATTGAGCCAGATTGGAACGCCTTTTACCAACACGAACAACGGCGCAAAATTATCTTACCTACGTATGCATTTAATCGCAAATACTGCTGGGTAAATCCACCAAAAGGTGTTGAGACAAATCAAAAAGTCAATCATCCAGTTGTACAAGGCGAACAAAAAGAGGCGGTAGTTAATGTGGTTGCTCCGGTACCACAGAATGCTTTTGCAATAGAAGAAGCTGTTGCTGCAGATGTTAAACAACTCCTGCAAAACGGTGCAGGTGTAAGCATCAGTGATAATCAGGCCGATGCCAACTTTATTGATTTGGGTATCGACTCGTTAATGATGACCCAAATCAGGCTAACGTTTCAAAAGCATTTCGGAATCAATGTTACGTTCAGGCAATTTAATGCGGAGCTGTACACTTTAAATTTATTGACGGCTTACCTGGTAAAAAATCTTCCTGCCGAACGTTTACAACAATACAGGCCGCAGGTGAATGAGAGTGTATCGCCGGTTGCGCAGGGTGATGATGCATTATCGCAAATTAGTCGCCAACTGCAAGCACTTACCGAGCAGGTGGCTGCGTTGCAGCAAGGCAATGCGCTTACAATTCCATCGTTGGCAACATCTTTTAAACAAGAAAATCTCGCCTCTAAAAGTTCGTTGAGTGCCGAAGAGCAAGCCGAAATAAAAAAGCCTTTTGGCGCTACGGCACGCATCGAGCGTACTAAAACAGAGTTGAACCAGTTTCAGGAAGCTTTTTTACAAAGCTTTACTGATGCTTACAACAAAAAGACGGCAGGTAGCAAAGCTTACACCCAACAGCACCGCAAGCACATGGCCGACCCGCGGGTTGTGTCGGGCTTTAAGCCGCAAACCAAAGAATTAACTTATTCTATCGTCGTCGAAAAATCAAAAGGCAGCGGCCTGTGGGATATTGACGGTAACGAGTATATTGATGCATTAAATGGTTTCGGCTCTAATATGCTGGGCTACCAGCCCGATGTGCTTAAAAATGCTATTATCGAACAGGTAGACTTGGGCTATGAGATTGGTCCTCAGCATAAACTAGCCGGTGAGGTAAGCGAACTGCTTTGTGAGTTTACCGGTTTCGACCGTTCTGCTTTGTGCAATACCGGGTCGGAAGCTGTGCTGGGTGCTATGCGAATTGCGCGTACTGTCACTAACCGGTCTACCATTGTGGCCTTTACCGGTTCTTACCATGGCATTGTCGATGAGGTAATTGTTCGTGGCGCAAAAAATCTGCGCTCTTACCCGGCGGCACCGGGCATCATGCCTGAGGCCGTTCAAAATATGCTCATACTGGATTACGGTACCGACGAAAGCCTGGAAATCATCCGCTCGCGCGGGCACGAAATAGCAGCAGTACTGGTAGAGCCGGTACAAAGCCGGCGACCGGAATTTCAGCCGGTTGAGTTTTTAAAGCAGTTGCGGGATATCACCAGCCAAACCGGCACCGTTTTAGTTTTTGATGAGGTAATTACCGGTTTCCGTATGCATCCCGGTGGTGCGCAGGCCTTATTCGGCATCAAAGCTGATTTGGCTACTTACGGAAAGGTGATAGGCGGTGGTCTTTCTATAGGAGCCATTGCAGGTCACGCTCATTTGATGGATGCGTTGGATGGCGGTTACTGGCAATACGGAGATGACTCGATGCCCGAAGCCGGTGTCACATATTTTGCCGGCACTTTTGTTAGGCACCCGTTGGCACTGGCAGCCGCTAAAGCTTCTTTGCTTTATTTCAAGGCTAAAGGTCCGTCGCTGCAACAAGATTTAACAGATAATACCAACTACCTGGCCAACGCCTTAAATGGTGTATGTAAACAATACAAGCTGCC
>CAJYSL010000250.1 GCA_913777515.1 uncultured Mucilaginibacter sp. | reverse complement strand
TTTTATTAGATTTGCCGACTTAATTTTAAAGCTTATAAATTAATTTACACATAGACTACACCATGCAAGGTAAAGGGGTTATTAAATTTTTTGCCGTTCTGTTGGCGCTTGTTTGCTTGTATCAGCTATCATTCACGTGGGTAACCAAAAGTGTTGAGGCCGATGCGCGGAACTATGCAAAAGGTAATCCGGAGAAAGAAAAGGCTTATCTGGATTCTATTTCATCGCAGCCGGTTTATCCGCTGTTTAAACACAGCTATCAGTATTGTAAAGACAGAGAATTGGCTCTGGGCCTTGACTTAAAAGGCGGCATGAACGTAACTATGCAAATTTCATTGAGCGAGTTAATCCGTTCATTGGCCAACAACAATCCTGATGTTACTTTTAACCAGGCCTTGCATAATGCCGACGTAATTGCTAAAACCAGCCCAGAAAATTACATCGACATTTTTATGCGTGAGTATAAAAAACTGGCTCCTAACGGTAAATTAGCGCCTATTTTTTCTACCCAGTCTAACCAAAGCAACTTAAAATTCGACGCTACCAACAGCCAGGTAGAATCTTATTTGCGCGACCAGTCTAACGCGGCAGTTACCCAGTCATTCAACATCCTGCGTAACCGTATTGACAAATTTGGTGTAACTGCTCCTAACATTCAGCAACAAGCCGGCAACCGTATACTGGTTGAGCTTCCGGGTGTATCTGAATCAAACAAAGAGCGCGTGCGTAAATTGTTACAAGGTTCGGCTAAGCTGGAGTTTTATGCCACTTATGATAACCAGGAAGTCTACCCGTTACTGAATAACATTAACGGCATCCTGGCTGCTAAAAATAAATCAACTGCTAAAAAAGATACTACTGCTGCTCCTGCCGCAACCGCTGCTGCTGATACCGCTAAAAAAGGTGGTTCGCTGTTGAGTAAAGTAAAACAAAGCGCTTCTAAAGATACCTCTGCTGCTTCGCTTAAAAACAAAGCGCAACTGGCAGAATCTAACCCGCTTTTTGCTGTGATGCAACCTGCTGTTGGCCAAGGCCCACAAGGTCCGCAACTATTGCCGGGCCCTGCGGTAGGTATTGCTGCTATCACCGATACTGCTAAGGTGAACAAATACCTGGCAAGCGCTGATGTAAAAGCAGTAATTCCAAGAAACATGAAATTATTGTGGGGTGCTAAGCCTGCTCAAGGCAGCAAAGCCCTGCAATTATATGCCATCAAATTAACCGGTGCCGAAAACGGCCCGGTATTAAGCGGCGAAGTAATTACCGATGCTAAAAGCGATTTAGACCAAAGCACCGGCGGTTACGAGGTTACCATGGAAATGAACTCTGAAGGCGCTAAAGCCTGGAGACGTGCCACTGCTGAGGCAGCTGGTAACCCTGGCGACGAAAACGACAACCGTTCTATCGCTATTGTATTAGATGATAACGTAGTATCAGCCCCACGTGTAAGCAACGAAATTTCTGGTGGTCGTTCATCTATCAGCGGTAACTTTACCCAAGACGAAACTAAAGACTTAGCCAACGTATTAAAAGCCGGTCGTTTACCAGCTCCTGCCCGTATTGTGTCTGAAGATATCGTAGGCCCATCTTTAGGTCAGGAAGCTATCAACGACGGTTTAATGTCATGTGCGGTTGGTTTAGCCGTGGTATTGGTGTTCATGATTATTTATTACAACAATGCCGGTGTAGTTGCTGATATTGCTGTATTTGTAAACGTATTCTTTTTAATGGGTGTGTTAACCAGCTTAGGTGCTGTATTGACGCTGCCGGGTATTGCAGGTATCGTGCTCATTTTAGGTATATCGGTGGATGCCAACGTACTGATTTACGAACGTGTGCGTGAGGAATTAGCCGCAGGTAAATCAAAACGCATTGCTATTGCCGATGGTTACAAACATGCCTTATCTTCAATCCTCGACTCTCAGATAAGCAGTTTCTTAACCGGTTTAATTCTGTTCATCTTCGGTTCTGGCCCAATCCAGGGTTTTGCAACTACTTTGATGATTGGTATCGTCACTTCATTGTTCTGTTCGCTGTTAATTACCCGTGTAATTTTTGAGTGGATGCTGGACAAAAACATGGACATTAAAGTATCGAATGCATGGAGCGCTAACCTGTTTAAAGGTTCGAACTTTGCCTTCGTAAAAAACCGCTTTAAGTTCTATGCTTTCTCAGGCATTTTTATCCTGGCTGGTATCGCATCAATGGCGACTCGTGGTTTCCACTATGGAGTTGATTTCCAAGGTGGACGTACGTATGTAATTCGTTTCGAGAAAAGCGTATCTACCGAAGATGTACACAACGCATTGGATAATGTGCTGGATCGTGGTACCGAGGTTAAAACTTTTGGTAGTGCAAATCAAGTGCGTATCACTACTAACTATCTGATTGACGACAACTCTACTGCTGGTGATAACAAAGTAGAAAGCGCCGTACGCCAGGGCTTATCTAAAGTTTCTTCAAACTTTAAAATCTTAAGCTCGCAAAAAGTTGGGCCTACTATTGCTAATGATATCAAACGATCGTCTATCTGGACAGTGATCATCGCTATCCTGGTGATATCGGCTTATATCCTGATTCGTTTCCGCAGATGGCAGTTTAGTATGGGTGCAATGGTGGCTACTGCTCACGATGCGTTGCTGGTCCTTTCGTTCTTCTCATTATTTAACGGTGTGTTGCCTTTTGCTTTAGATATTGACCAGGCATTCATCGCAGCGATATTGACGGTTATCGGTTACTCGATTAACGATACCGTGGTTGTGTTTGACCGTATCCGCGAGTTCTTGAACCTGCATCATTCTAAAACTGATGATCCATCGGTGGTAGTTAACCAAGCCATCAACAGCACCTTAAGCCGTACTATTATTACTGCTTTAACTGTTATCTTTGTGCTTATCGTTCTGTTCGTATTTGGTGGTGATGTAATCCGCGGATTCTCATTCGCCCTGTTAGTAGGTGTGTGCTTCGGTACTTACTCCTCTATCTGCGTGGCAACACCAATTATGCTCGATTTTGGCGGCAAGAAGCTTAACGCATAATCACATTTAGCATATTTTACTAAAGGCTTCAAAGAACATTTGAAGCCTTTTTTGTTTATACAAACTGAGACATCAACCCTAACCCATAACAGGTACAAAAAAATGGATGCAAAACAAAATTCTAAATTTCCACTGGTAGTGATAGTAGGCGGAGGCTTTGGCGGCATTGAGTTGGCTAAGCACCTGGCTAAAGAACCCGTAGAAATTTTATTACTTGATAAACACAACTACCACTCATTCCCTCCCCTGCTTTACCAGGTAGCTACCGGTAGCCTGGAGTGTGAGTCGATTGCTTTTTCGCTACGTAAAAACTTTGAAGGTCAGAAAAACCTTCGTTTCCGGGTAGCCGAAATTACCGGTGTAAATACTGAGAACAATTACATCGAAACAACCATCGGCGAAATTGCTTACGATTACCTGGTACTGGCTACCGGGTCGACCACCAACTTTTTTGGCAACAAGGATATCGAGCATTATGCCATGCCGATGAAAACTATACCCGAGGCGTTAAACCTGCGGTATATGTTTTTACAAAACCTGGAGCAAGCAGTTATTGCCGCAACCCCTGAAGAGCGCGAACCATACCTGACCTTTGTGATGGTAGGTGCCGGACCAACCGGTGTTGAGTTGGCAGGCTCGTTTGCGGAATTACGTAATCACGTCCTATCTAAAGACTATCCCGAGCTTAAAAAGGAAGAAATGAAAGTTTACCTGGTAGACTTTTTACCTAAAGTGCTCGGCCCAATGTCGGAAGAAGCATCGGCTAAAGCGAAAGACTTTTTAGTAGGCATGGGGGTTGATTTACTGCTAAACGTTAAAGTTGCCAGCTACGATGGTACCGAACTGAAGTTTGAAGACGGCCGCGTGATACGCACTAAAAACGTGGTATGGTCTGCGGGTGTAATGGGCGTAGTACCCGAAGGTATTGCCAAAGAAAACCTGGTACGTGGTAACCGCATTAAAACAGATGAAATTTGCCGGGTGGTAGGAACCCAAAACGTTTTTGCCATTGGCGACGTAGGCGCATCGGTAACCGAAGCTACACCAAACGGCCATCCTGGTGTAGCCCAGGTAGCCATACAACAGGGAAAAAAACTGGCTGAGAACCTGGTTAACATCATCGAAGGCAAACCTACCGAACCCTTTAAATACAAAGATTTGGGCTCGATGGCCACTATTGGCCGCAATAAAGCCGTAGCCGATTTAGGCAAGATTAAACTGAGCGGCTTTTTTGCTTGGCTTATCTGGATGTTTGTTCACTTAATATCGCTGTTAGGCTTCCGTAATAAGGTAATTACCTTTATTAACTGGTTAGGCAGCTACGTTACTTACAATGGCGGAACACGCTTAATCATTCGCCGCTACGTACGCGAAGCAGCGCCCGCAGCTGCTGCGGCAGCACAATTGCCAAAAACAGATTGATATACTTATACCTCTTTAAAACAAAACCGCCCGGTGCATTTGCATCGGGCGGTTTTGTTTTATTTATTTTGCCGGGGTTTATCTTTTCAGTACCATTTTATAATGCCTGATGCCAGCTTCTTCAAACTCCGGCCCTACTTTTTCAAAACCAAATTTTTCGTATAGGCCAACTGCCGGTGATTGTGCATGCAGATAAATGTATTTCGTGTCTGCGGGCAAATCATTTAATACGGCTTTTACTAAGGCCTGACCTATGCCCTGCCCCCGATATTGGTCTAGCACAGCAAAACGCTCCAGTTTAATACCGTTGTCGGTTTTACGCCAGCGCGAGGCTCCAGCCGGGTCATCATTTACCAACGCTAAAAAATGATGCGACTCTTCCTCCTGGTTTCTTTCCAGCTCGGCCGGGCAACCCTGCCCCACCACAAACACCTCGTGCCGTATGGCAAAGGCTTTCTGCAGGTCAGGACTATTCTGCGCTATTTTGACTACTCTTATCTCTGTACTCATTGACTTGCTTAGTATTTACCTTGGTATGTTTTTCCTTTTTTTCGTGATTTACATTAGCGGCATCTATCGTGTGCGTACAGCCCAGGTTATCTTCATTTTTAGCGAGCTGCGAAAGGCGTACATAAAACTTGTGTATTTGCTCCAGTTCGTGCTCGCTCAAATCTTCAATATTCACCATCCGGTTGCTGGCACCTTCCATAGCTGCAATCAATTCATTCAGCTTCAAATGTACTGCTCTCGAGTCCTTATTTTGCGCTTTCTGGATTAAAAACACCATTAAAAAGGTAATAATAGTGGTACCGGTATTGATAACCAGTTGCCAGGTTTCAGAATATTTAAAAACCGGCCCGGTAAGCCCCCAAACCACCACCACAAACGACGCCAATATAAATGCCCCTGAGCTCCCGGTAGCGTTGGTAGCCCAGTTGGCAAAACGCTCCATAACACCGCTTTTCTTTTTAGACATGGTTATCTTATAATTTAATATAAGTAAATATCATAAAAAAGCGCCGATACCTTTTTGGTATCAGCGCCTTTACTGATTAAAATTATATTATAATTACAGTTTGCTGTTTACGTCCAAACAGTTTAAATCGGCAAAAGCCTGAGTTAAACGCTTAACAAAGGTTTCTTCGCCTTTACGTAACCAAACGCGTGGGTCGTAATATTTTTTATTTGGAGAGTCTTCACCTTCCGGGTTACCAATTTGTGATTGCAGGTAACCTTCTTTGCTTTTGTAGAAGTCTTTAATACCTTCCCAAAACGCCCACTGCATATCAGTGTCAATATTCATTTTAATGGCACCGTAAGAAATAGCCTCGCGGATTTCTTCCTGGCTTGAGCCCGAACCACCATGGAATACGAAGTTGATTGGTTTTTCGGCAGCGATGTTATGTTTTTGCTTTAAAAACTCTTGTGAGTTATGCAGAATAACCGGTTGCAATTTTACGTTACCTGGTTTGTAAACACCATGCACGTTACCAAAAGCTGCTGCTACGGTAAAGCGTGGGCTTACTGCCGATAAATGCTCATAAGCATAAGCTACTTCTTCGGGCTGGGTATATAAACGAGAGCTGTCAACGTCGCTGTTATCAACGCCATCTTCTTCACCACCGGTTACACCTAACTCAATCTCGATGGTCATGTTCATTTTAGCCATACGAGCTAAGTATTGAGCCGAAATCTCGATATTTTCTTCAAGTGGCTCTTCTGATAAGTCGAGCATATGTGACGAGAACAATGGTTTTCCGGTTTCGGCAAAGTGTTTTTCGCCGTGCTCCAGCAAACCATCAATCCACGGAAGTAATTTTTTGGCAGCGTGGTCGGTGTGCAGAATAACGGCAACACCATAGTGCTCGGCCAGTAAGTGTACGTGTTTAGCGGCAGATACAGCGCCTAAAATACAAGCCTGTAGTTTTGAGTTATCTAACGATTTACCGGCATAAAACTGAGCGCCGCCGTTAGACAGCTGAATGATTACCGGAGAGTTAACCGCCTTGGCTGTTTCCATTACGGCATTGATAGAATTGGTACCAATTACGTTTACTGCAGGCAAAGCAAACTGGTGCTTTTTAGCAGCTTCAAACATTTCTTGCACCTGGTCGCCGTGCAAAACACCTTTATAACTTTTTAAATCCATGTTGCGATGTAAGTTTTTATATTACGAATGTATAAATTTTAAACGGTTGAAGTAATAATGTATACAGTTATTTAGCGGCAGACTTACTAATTTTGTTAATTATACTCATATCAATACAGAAGAACCAGAAATTAAGTAAGATTATTTTTGTTTCTTTGCATCCGTTTTATTCATGATAGAAAAAGCAATGGCGTGGTTTAAAAGAGAGTCAAAAGGTATTACTACCTCTACCGAGGATAAAAAAGAGGCGCCGGATGGTGTTTGGAATAAATGTCCGAACTGTAAAAGGCCGCTTCACTACACCGAGCAGGTTGAAAACCAGTATGTTTGCCATTACTGTGGCTTTCACTTACGCATAGGTTCTAAAGAGTATTTTTCGATACTGTTTGACAATAATGAGTTTACCGAACTGTTTGCCAACCTAAGGTCGGGCGACCCGCTGGAGTTTGTGGATACCAAGAAATACAGCGACCGGTTGAAAGATACCATAGCCAAAACCGGCTTAAAGGATGCTATTCGCGCAGCACACGGTTTGGTTGATGGCCAGCCCCTGATGGTAGCCTGTATGGATTTTAACTTCATCGGCGGCTCAATGGGCTCGGTAGTAGGCGAAAAAATTGCCCGCTCTATTGATTACAGCATTGAGCACAAAGTTCCGTTTTTGATGATTTCAAAATCGGGCGGTGCACGCATGATGGAGGCTGCATTTTCGTTAATGCAAATGGCTAAAACATCAGCTAAACTGGCTTTGCTGGCTAAAGCGCAGGTGCCTTATATATCGTTATTGACCGACCCTACTACCGGCGGTGTAACTGCATCTTACGCTATGCTGGGCGACATCAATATTGCCGAGCCCGGTGCACTGATTGGTTTTGCCGGTCCGCGCGTAATTAAAGAAACTATCAAAAAAGATTTACCTAAAGGCTTCCAGACTGCAGAGTTTTTGCAGGAACACGGTTTCTTAGACTTCATCGTCGACCGCCGCGAAATGAAAGAAAAACTGGCCTCGTTTTTAAAGATGATGGCCAACTAAAATATCCGAGGCTCTGCAAATGCAGAGCCTTTTTTGTTAGCATCACCTTGACAACCACCTTTCACCATATGCATGTATGCAAATATGCACTTGTTAAATTATGTATATATGTAATTGTATATATTCTTAGATACACAATACATTTATAGAAGTATTCATATATGTAATTATGCAAACTATCAATTATGCATCTATGTATGTCGGTTAAATTAATCATAATCATTTCATCCCCGAGTCAAGCCAAAAATCTTTAGTTGGTTGTCCTCATATCCCTTGTCTCGCTATGTTTCACTTCACAATATCATTCACCGACAAGCGTTTACGTTTTGTAATAATGTACTGACGTAGTCTACTAAACAGTTGAATTTGTTTACATTTAGCGTTTGTTATTAGTTGAATATGAGATTTAATTTTGGAAATGTAATGCTTGCAGCCGCCGTTTGCTTATCAGCAAATGTGTATGCTGTTGATGGCGGCAAACCAGGCAAAACCAAGCCTGCTGCGCCACAAAAATTTATTGACCCCGCTAACCTGGACACCTCTGTAAAACCAGGTGACGATTTTTTTGAGTACGCCAATGGCGGATGGTTAAAAAAGAACACCATCCCGGCTAAAGAAACTCGTTGGGGAAGTTTTAACATCCTGAACGATGACAACAAAAAGAAACTTCAGGGTATCGTGCAGCAAGTTGCCCAGTCGTCAGCTACCGCACCTAAAGGCAGCATTAAACAACGCGTAGGCGATTTATACGCCAGCGCCATGGATACTGTTGCTATCGAAAAACGCGGTTTTGACCCGATTAAACCGGATTTGCAGCGCATCAACGCGATCAACAGTGTAGACGGCGTAGTTAATGAAATTACTTACGAGCGCTCACACGCCATTGGTAGCCCGCTGTTTAGCTTTGGTGTTAGGCAAGACCCTAAACATGTAAGCAAATACGTAGTGAGCCTGGGCCAGGGCGGCACCAGCTTACCTGACCGCGATTATTACTTAAAATCAGACCCGCGCACTGTACGCATCCAGAATGCTTACAAACAATACATTACCGATTTATTTACCCTAACCGGCAGCACTCCCGAAGAAGCATCGAAAAATGCCAATACTATTTTTGAGCTGGAGAAAAAGTTAGCCCAGGCACAAATGAGCCGTGTAGAAATGCGCGACCCTAACAAAACTTACAACAAGTTTGCTGTTGCCAGCTTAAGCCAAACTACGCCGCACTTAAATTGGGCGCAAATACTGCCTAAGCTAAAAGTAAATGGTCAGGATACCATATTAGTATCTTCTCCGTCTTTCTTAACTGCTGCCGATGGCATCTTAGCCTCTACCCCTATTGAGGATTTGAAAACTTATATGAAGTGGGGCATCTTACGCGGTTCTGCCGGTTCGTTAACCTCAGCTTTCAACAAAGCGCAGTTTAAATTCAGCAGCGTGCTGAGCGGCCAGCAGGTACAGGCTCCACGTTATGAGCGTATGACCGGTTTGGTAGACGGTAGCTTAGGCGAATTGTTAGGTCAGCTTTATGTAGAGAAATACTTTACACCACAAGCCAAAGCAGCCATGCTGGCCCTGGTAAATAACCTGAAATCGACTTTAGGCGACCGCATTAAACGCTTAGAGTGGATGACGCCTGAAACCAAAGAGCGTGCTTTGCGCAAGTTAAATGCATTCACTGTTAAAATTGGTTATACCGATAAATGGGAAACTTATGCCGGTTTAAACATCGACCGTAACGATTACTTTGGCAACCTGCGTCGTGTAGGTCAGTGGAGCTATAACGACATGGTTAGCCGTTTAGGTAAACCGGTTGACAAAACCGAATGGGGCATGACGCCGCCAACGGTTAACGCTTACTACAACCCGGTAAATAACGAGATTGTATTCCCGGCTGGTATTTTACAGTTTCCGTTTTACGATTACAAGGCTGATGATGCTGTAAATTACGGCGGTATTGGTGCTGTTATCGGCCACGAAATGACACACGGTTTTGACGACCAGGGCCGCCAGTATGATGCCGACGGTACCTTACGCGACTGGTGGAAAAAAGACGACGCCGACAAGTTTAAATCGCGTGCCGACTTGGTAGTTAATCAATATAACGGATTTACAGCTATCGACACTTTACACGTAAACGGTAAACTTACCTTAGGCGAAAACTTAGCCGACTTAGGTGGTGTAAACATTGCTTACGAAGCTTTCAAAAAGACTAAACAAGGTCAATCAAACACCAAGATTGACGGTTTTACCCCAGACCAGCGTTTCTTTTTATCATACGCACAAGTTTGGAGAGGTTTACAACGCCCTGAGGCCTTAGCATTACAAGTACAAACCGACCCGCACTCGCCTGGCCAGTTCCGTACCAATGCGCCTTTAACCAACATTGATGCCTGGTACAAAGCATTTAACGTACAACCTGGCGACAAGATGTACAAAAAACCAGAAGACCGTATCAGAATCTGGTAAACAAAATTATCGAAAGGTCATAAATCAAAGGTCCGGTTTCATCAATGAAGCCGGGCCTTTGTATTTTCAAGAGCGCGTTTAAGATTGATGAGCGAACGCCCTATATTTCTTCGTGACGATTATAATTCATTAAGATAAGTAAAAGAGAGCCACAATTATGGCAGATGCACTATAAACCAGCGCGTGCTTCAGAAATTAATCCAAGCCGCTGACACCGCCTGAGATGACAAACTTCATTACTTCAGCCGCATTCTTTTTGATAGGTTTCACCCTTTTGGCCGGAACGATGACCACCTGCCCGGCAAAAGAGTAAGAGTAAGGAAAATACACGGCAACCTCGCCCGGTAAACCCATTTTGGTCATATCCTTTTGTGTTAAAAAGCCTATCTTCTTTACCCCGGCCGAACCCACTTCTACCAATACAGGTTCGTTAAATTTTTTTTCTTCGCCTACAAAAGCTTCAGTGAGGTCTTTGATGGATGAGTATAAAAATTTAAAGAGCGGCAAACGGTTAAGCCAGCGGTAAAACCAGTTTTTAATGGGGTCGGTAATTACATTGGTTACCAGCACCCCGGCAATCATGATGAGCACGATGACCGTTAAAATTCCAAGGCCAGGTATGTAAAGCGCCTTACCGGTTTTAGGGTTTACCCATAAAACGTCGCTCAAATTCAAAGCATTATCTAAACGAGATACGGCCCAATAAATCAAAAATGCAGCAGCGCCCAAAGGCACCACCACCAGCATGCCTTTAATAAAATAACGTAAAAGGGCGCGTGCAAACGTGTTCATAAGCAGCGACAATTTTACTCATAAAAATACACTCTTTTAACGCGCTGCGAAATATTGGTCAAAATTTCATAAGGGATGGTGCCTATCTGCGCGGCCAAATCTTCGATGGTTTGCTGCTCGTTAAATATAATTACCTCGTCGCCTTCCTTCACTTCTACGCTGCTCACATCTATCATGCACATATCCATGGCAATGTTACCCACCGTGGGTACCAGCACGCCTTTAACCATCATTTTGCCCACACCGTTGCCAAAGGCCCGCAGGTAACCGTCGGCATAACCAATACGCACGGTGGCTATGCGCCCGTCTTTAAGCAGGCTACCGTTACGGTTATAGCCAATGGTATCTCCGGCAATGATATGTTTTACCTGTGATATACTGGTTTTTAAGGTAGCAATGGGTTGTAAGCCGTTTAAATGCTCGGGTACCGCCGCATCGATGCCATATAGGCCTATACCCAACCTCACCATATCAAACTGAGCGTCGGGCCAGCGCGTAATGGCCGAAGTATTAGATATATGTTTGATGACCGGATAACCCAGCGCCTTTTCTATCAAAGTAAAGGCCTGTTTAAATGCTTTAATTTGTTTACGTGTAAAGGCATCGTGCGCTTCATTATCGCTGGCCACCAGGTGCGAAAATATTGACACCACTTTGATGTAAGGGTTATCCTGCACTAAATCGTATAGCGTTTCCATCTCGTATTCTTCGAAACCCAAACGGTGCATCCCGGTATCTATCTTAAGATGCACCGGATAGGCAGAAATTTGGTGTAGCTGCGCATACCTTACCAACTTATCCAGCATGCCAAAACTGTAAACTTCGGGCTCGAGTTTAAACTCAATCATTTTCTCGAAGGCAGACGGCTCCGGGTTAAGCACCATGATAGGCAACGTAATACCTGCTTGACGTAGAGCAATCCCCTCATCAATATAGGCCACGGCCAGGTAATCTACCTTATTGTATTGCAAAATGTTAGCTACCTCAAAAGTACCGCTACCGTACGAAAAAGCTTTAACCATGGCCATTAGTTTAACACCGGGCTGCAGCTTAGACTTGTAAAAATTAAGGTTACCCAACAACGCATTCAGGTTTATTTCCAGCATCGTCTCATGCGCTTTTTGAGACAAAGCCCTGCTGATGCGTTCGAACTCAAAACTGCGTGCCCCTTTAATTAATATGGCCTCGTTGTTAAAATTGATTTCTTTACGATGCCGCAGCATTTCGGCTGTTTGGTTATAAAAAAACTTTTGCGGCACGTCGGCAAAGAGGCTTTGGTGCTGCGATATAGCCTCGCCTACGCCTATCAATTTATCTACCCGCTTAGCTTTCACCAACTCGGCCACCCGGCTGTATAACTCCCGCGGAGATAGGCCTGACTGATAAATATCCGACAGAATAAGCGTTTTTATTTTATGCTGATTTTGCTGCTGTAAAAAGTTAAGTGCTATTTCGAGCGAACGGATATCGGAGTTGTACGAATCATCGATGACCGAGCAATCATTGATACCAGTTTTCATCTCCAGCCTCATACTCACAGGGCTTAAATGCTCCAGTTTTTTGTCGGCCTCTACGGGGCTATAATCTAATGCTAACAGAGTAGCCCAGCACAAAATGGCATTTTCTACCGATGCTTCATCCAAGAACGGAATCAAACATTCGATTTCTTTCCCCTTATAAAGCGCGCGCAGGTAAAACCGTTTCGAAATTACCGTTTCGCTGAATACATATAAATCGGCCTGTTTAAAATTAAGGCTCCAGGTAAAGGTGGTTGTGGCGGGCAAGTCGGCCTGATACTCCAATAACTGGTCATAGTTATGTATGAGCAGGCGGCAGTTTTTAAACAGCTTGAGTTTTTCCTGTACTTTTTGAGCCCGGCTCTCAAAGCCTTCATCATGGGCAGAGCCTAAATGGGTTAACACACCGATAGTGGGCTGGATAATGGCTTGTAAAGCATCCATCTCCCCTACGGTGGATATACCCGCCTCAAAAATACCCAAATCGTTATCTGCCTGAATTTGCCAAACCGACAGTGGTACCCCAATCTGCGAATTATAGCTTTTTGGGTTTCGCACCACGTTTTTGTCGGTCCCCATCAGCTGGTACAGCCACTCTTTAACAATGGTTTTACCGTTGCTGCCCGTGATACCGATAACGGGCAAATTAAAGCGGCTACGGTGGTGAGCAGCCAGCGCTTGCAACGCCTGCAATACATCAGGCACCTCCAAAAAATTAGCTGCCGGGTAATCGCCTTCGGGCACATAGCGCACTACAAAATCGCGTACACCATGGTTGTAAGCCTCGTTTACAAATGCATGTCCGTCGCGCCGGCCATCCAGTGCAAAGAATAAACTTTCGGCCGGATTACTGATTTGGCGACTGTCGGTGAGCAGCACACTGATGTTGTTCTCCCTAACGATGGTACCCGAGGCCCGGATAATTTGCTGCACTTTGAGGATAGAATACTGGCTGCTCAACATGGTACTAAGGTGGCTATATTTATGTAAACAGAAGAATTTTTGGTAAATTTGGTTTGCATGGATGAGCCGAAAAAGAAGAGAATTACAGACGAAAAAACAG
>CAJYSL010000249.1 GCA_913777515.1 uncultured Mucilaginibacter sp. | reverse complement strand
TTTTGTCTTGCTTTTGGATAAAATATTTCCGCTCCAGCGCCAGTTCGTTGCTTGATGCTTTAACTTTTTCAGGAATTTCGGTGTATTGCCAATACATGGCGCCCCAACCAACGGCTTGCGATGGGTTGGTTATAGTCACTTTCCCTAATTCGGGCTCAGCATCCCCGCCGCTCCAGGTAGCCTTCGTGTAACCGGTGCCGCCTTCGGCTGTCATGCCCGGTTTAAGGTCGGTTAAAGAACGATTATTTAATTTGATGTTACTTTTTGTTGCCGATGCTAACAAGTCCTCCCCTTTCACCAGCAAGGCATAGCAGGCTGCAGCGGTGGCTTTTGTAGTAGCCCAATGGTTGGCCTGCTTGTTGCGTAAAAGCCAAATTTTCATCTCCTGTATATCGTTGGCGCTTTGACCCGTTTCGGTGAACAGCTCAATCAGCACGGCTTGTGTTTCAACCGGCGACTCATTCCAGTGGCCACCGGCGCGGTTGCCTGCCCAATACATAACCAGCTCGTTGCTTTGACGGGCAGTTTCTTTCAATGAACTGATGATGGATTGCGCGACGTCGCGCCTACCTGCCCTTTGCATAGTTAAAGCCACAAGTGCTTGCTCGTAAATATTCCGTTTGGTAAACTGTTGCACTGCCAGGTTGAGGTACTGCTGCTGCGCCTTTTTGAGGGTAGTACTTAAGGGCGATTCCGCAAAATAACTCCGGGCGTACCAGCCATGTATCTCCAAAGCTGACAGCATATTGAATTCATTTTTCTTAGCCTTTTTTCGCGGCTCATCATCGCTTAACAATTCAGCGTCCAGATAGGTGAGCGCGTTATTAGTGATGGTTTTTAAGGTGCTGTTGACGGGAGCAATTCTGGCCTGATTAAGCTGACCAATGCCAGCTACGATGTGCTGTGTGATAAAGCGGTCGGCCGAGTTGCCGCCAAACCATGGGAAACCGCCGCAAGGTAGTTGTTTTTTCTGCAGCTGGTCGAGTGTTTGGTTTTGTTCGCGGTTTAATTTCTCCAAATCAAACAGCAAGGCAATGCGCTTTTTCTGTTCCGATTCGTTTTGTGCTTCCTGCAGCCAGGGCGTTTCCTCAAGTAAAACGTTTTTAAGTTCGGGGTTTTGTTCCAGTGCTGATAGCAGTGTTTTACTGTCTGCCGCTTTCCACCGCTCAAAAACCTGCTTTATCTGCGGCTGCCGGTTAATGATGGCTGCTGATAGGGAGTTGGCAAAATAGCGGCTAAACGTTTGCTCCGAACACTCGTACGGAAACTCCATTAAGTAAGGCATGGCCTGTACAGCATACCAGGCCGGATTGGCTGTATACTCCAGCGTCAGGCTTTTGTTTTCTACCGTTTTACTTTCCGGGTGCAGTAGTTTATCAAACACAAACGTTTGGGTTTGCCCGGCGCGTACCATCATTGGCATCGTTTCGGTGACTAACACCCGGTTAGGCAACACTGGCAACGTGTTTTCTTCGCCATCGCTAAACTGGGCTGTGGTTGCCACAAGCCGGTAGGTAATGCCGTCTATGTTTGCCGGAACAATCAGCTTAAAATAAACTGATTGGTTAGCATTTGATTTCAGGGTAAAAGCCTGCTCCGCCTTGCTGCCAACAGCCAGCATAGCTATCGGCTGCATATTAATTGTATTGAAAAATTTGAGTTGCACTTTGCCATTCAGTACCTGTGCCGACAAGTTAGTTAAACGTGCAGCTACGGTCAGGGTATCTCCTTCGCGTAAAAAACGGGGCATATTTACATCGGCCATCAATTGCTTTTGGGTGACGGCCTGCAGCTCAATCAATGCCGTAGCCAACTTTTGGGTATGCGCAAACGCTTTAAAATTCCAGCGGGTTAATGATTGTGGCATGGTAAAATCTATTAATATCTGCCCGTGCTCGTCGGTATGCAATTGCGGGTAAAAGAAAGCCGTTTCATTAAAATTTCTGCGGATGAAATCTGATACTTGGTTGCTTTCGTTCTCAACATCATCCTTTCCTTTTATCAGATCATCCAATTTTGCCAGCGGCGGCAGAAATTTGACTTGGCCCACGTAACTGTAATTTTTTGACTTTTGAGTAATTACAGGACTCTCGTCGTTGACTATATTGCCAACCGGCTCATCAATCCGAACGGTTTGAGTAGGGTCACCTTTAATGTCCTTTCGGCCGGGGTCAGCATTTTTAAATTCTTCGATATATGGCAATAAATCCATTAAGCCGATGATTTGCTTTTGACCGCGCTTAAATGTAGCAGCCCGGCTAACATATTCACGACCACTTAAAACGACTTTTCCGTTTACCGGAGCCTTTATTTTAAAATATCCGGCAGAATTACTGCGGGTGAAAATTTTGGTGCCAGGTATGCCAATGCGGATACCTTGAATTGCTTGCCCATGTTCGAGAGAAATAACACGACCAATTGCGTCAAAACCGTTTTTTATAGCCAACGCATTTTTATAGTAAAGCTTGTTTAGTTTGCTATCACTAATGTTGCCCCCGGTGCTCCTGACGTTTTGATAGGCGTAGTTATAGTCTCCATAGTAATGATAGCCAAACAAATCCAACTCTTCATAATTCCTGCTCTCAATATCTGAGTCGCGTTCTTCGTATCCCTCATAATTTTCGGGATTTACAAAATCGTCGGTGTTCCATTCAAAATAAGAACCTGACCAGTTATCGGTATGGTCGTCATCCATAGTCCAGCGCTGCGGCGACCATAAATCGTCCAGTGAGGAATCATACAAAGTGGCTACCATCTCGGCTGCTGCTGCAGTTTTGGTACTGTCGCCTACCTGCAATTTCCACTGCTCTTTTTGGCCCGGTTGCAACTTGCTGCGAAAGGTGATCAACTTTACAGGTAACTGCTCCACTGTATCTCTGGCCACGATGTTTTGATAAGACTGGTAAACCCGGTTGTTACTTACCATTAAAAACTGAACACTACAACGGGCTCTGCGTGGAGGGAAATCAATCTTGATTTTTTGTTGAATACCTCCACTCAACTTTATCCACTCAGATGATAGTAGCTTAGCGCCATCGTATTTTTCCATTAATACGCTACCATCGTCGGCGGTGCCCACTAAAAACTCTGCTGCCCCGCCGGGCTTAACAATTGTTCTCAGCGGGATTAACCAGTCGTCCAGTCGCTGAATTTTTCCGGGCTGGTTAGCAAATACAAATTGTTGGGTGTAAGACACCGTGTCGCCGCCGGACGAACGCGCTTTGACGACTATGCTGTAAGAGCCCGGTGCTTGCTTAAATAAATCGTCTAAATGGATTTGCTGTGGTTGGGTTTTGTTAAAGCTAACGTTCCAGGCCGCCACTGTATCAGTTATTGGCCAGGTAGCCATTTCATCTTCGTTTTGATAAGCGTAGTCACCGAAGCTTTTCAAAAATTCTTCGTGAGACATGATGTGTTGGTCAGGTGCGTCCCACAAGCGTTTTTTGAACGCATGGTTGGGCGACTGCAACTTATAGATGGTAACGCGGGCTTCGCCATCAATCGGTTGTCCGTTTAAGTTTTGCAGACCAATATTTAAAGCCCTGCTGTTATCTACGGTAATTACTTTGGGTACCGCTACATTTAACACCAAAGGCTGATTGGCTACTTTTACCTGCAAATTGGCACTATGCGTTTCGCCGGCACCATCGGTTACATCGGCGTTTATTTTGTAAAGGCAATATGCGCTGGGGGCAATTTCCAATTCAATTGCTTTAAAACGGATTTCGAACCCACCGGCACTGTCGGTAGTCAGGGTATCATTGGCAGCAGTTTGCTCAACGCCGTCAGGAATAAACAGACCATCGATTTGGCCCGCCCGCCTGTCCTCTACAGAGAAATTGACGTTACAGGCTACCCTGGCGTTAGCTACACCATAACCCGAAAATGTTTTAACCTGGCCTTTTACAATAACAGAGTCGCCCAAACGGTAACTTTTAGTTACAGGCAACAGCTTTACTTCGAAGTTTGGTCGTTTATATTCTTCTACTTTTATTGTTGTATAACCATTCCCGGCCGAAATAAAGAAACTGCCGTTTACCATACCGACGGGTAAAACAAACGAACCACCGGCCGAACCAAATTCATTAGTAGTAAAAGTTACGCGGTTGACCGTTTTGCCAGAATTGTCGTTGAGTTTAACTTCGATTTGCCTGTTTGCCAATATTTGGGTGGTGCCCAACTCTTTTTGCAAATACAACACCTTAAAGTAAACCGTTTGACCCGGCCGGTATAATTGCCTGTCGGTAAAGATGACACTGTGTTTTGTTGCGACACTGTCTGTTCCGGTAGGTGCTAAATCACCATTAAAACTTTTTTCGGCAGACGAGAATGAATCCTGCTGATATTTTAAATCAATGACTACATCCTGGTCTGTCTTTTTGAATAGGTATCGACCATTAGCATCGGTGAAACCTGCGTTAATTTTAACTTTTTTAAACTGCCGTTTTACTGTAAAAACTTCTTCAGAAATAGTCACTACCACTCCCGTCAGCGGCTTGCCCGATTGCCTGTCCATCACCCGTACCTCATACATGCCGTTAGGATTATGCCGGGTTACATAGGCCAGGTTAGTCACCTTAAGCTTTACCAGTTTACTTAGTTGCGGTTGGTTTAACGGCCTGTCAACAAGCATGGCATAGGTGCCCGGCGCCAAGGCGTTGAGTTTGACTTCAGCACTGTGCAGGCGGTAGTCGTATGGATTAGGCAGCTTACAAATTGTTCGCTCCAGTGGTCTGATTTTTTGGACGTATTTTAAATTTGCAACGGATAAATTACCGTAAGTATCAAATGCGCCCTTATCTTCCAGCCAGGCCAGTTGAGCATCTGTCAATTTAAATACCGTAAGTTTTGTACTTTCCAGGTTTCGGTACTTGAGCAGTGCCAGCATAGGTTTGCCTGCGCTGTATACACTCTCTACGGTGACACCAAGATTTTGCCTTAAAATTTCACGTTTCAATTTTGCGGCATTTAGCCCGCCTAGGCTTTGCGGGAACAGCCTGATAGCCTCATTATAAAAGGTAAGCGCTTTGGCCAGGCTATCCTGTTGTTCATAAAACCTGCCCAACAGTACCCAGCCATCAGCCACGATGGATTTGTGATGGTAAGCTTTAACAAACTGCTGTAAACCGGAAAAATAAAAGTGCTTTTGCTGCCGCGTATTTTGGTGGCTGCTCAGGTACTGCAATCGCATTAAGTCCAAATCGGCAACAGCCTCAATTGCTCCATTTTGCAGGTGAAAAGCTGTGGCCTGCTGCAATAGCCGCAAGCCATGGTATACCCGGTCGGTGGTGTCGTCGGTTGCAATCGTTGTGCGCACAAACGCCTCGGCACCCTGATAGTAACGGGCATTATTGAGGCTGGTAGGCTGATTAAAAAACGGAAGTTCAATTTCTCGGTCTAAATAAAACTCCAATGCCCGGTGTACCAACAAATCATAAAGAGTTGGCCTGAGGTAGCGCGTGGCTGCATCACCGTTTAAAACACCGTTAAGCTCACCAACGGGCGTTTGTTGCAACGCTTTACTATTTTGCAGCGACTGCGCAAACAAGCTATCGGCCTTGGTAATTATAGTGGGTAAATCCCAGCGGGTAATATCCGCGTCAGGCTTATCATGGCGTATGCGGCCGCCAAAACGCGAACGGTTAAGTTTATAATATTGCCAGTATAATGTACCCAATAAGGATTGCAGTACCGGTTTAGCCGGAAACGCAGCCTGTTGCATGTCGGCATTTAAATGGGCAATAACGTTTGGCAGCGCATCATCTTCCAGATACGGCAGCAGTTGCATACGATAAATGGCCGACCTGATGATGTACGGAGTATTGTGTTGCTGACGGGCAAGCTGGTCGAGCTTTTGTACTTCGGCCAGGGCCGATTTGTACCGACCGAACTCCGTTAAGCTATCGATACTGAAAACAATATTCTGATATTTATTTTGCGCCCTGGCCTGATAAGCTGCAGAGAAGAATATAAAAACGGGTAGTAAATATTTTAGAATTTTTAAACGCATAGGTAAAGGCGCAGGTTTATGCCGTTAAGTTAGCATTTTTCACCAAACGTTTCGTCTGCCTGTCATCACCTGCGCCAACGCGCGTCCCAATCGTCGATACATCCCCTTTGCTTATCGATACACCTTATTTTCTGTGCCCGGTGCTCCTCATCTTTGGATTATCAAATACACCGAGATTATGGAAAGAAAGAATTTTTTAAAAAGCCTGCTGGTTGGCGCAGCGTCAACATCCATATTGGCGCAGGCCTGCAGCAAAGATGATGTATCTGCAACAGACGGCAGCACCACTTCGGGTACGTCCACCAGTACTACCGGTTCTACATCTGGCAGCTCAGGTAGTTGCAGTGTGGCCCCTACCGAAACCGAAGGCCCTTTCCCTACCAAAGCACCGGCCTCTTACGTAAGGAGCGACATCCGCGACGACCGCTCGGGCTACAAGCTTACGGTTAATATTACCATCAACAACAGTAACAATAGTTGCAGCGCTTTAGCCAATGCCTTGGTTGATATTTGGCACTGCGATGCGGAAGGTAATTACTCTGAGTATGGCGGTTCGGGCATGCAGTCTACCAATTACCAATCCGTGCATTTTTTGCGCGGGCGACAAACCACCAGTTCAACCGGTTTAGTGAGCTTCACCAGCATATTTCCGGGTTGGTATTCGGGCCGCGCTACGCATATTCATGTGCATGTTTATAATGCTGCGGGTAATTCGCTTAAAGTAACGCAAATTGCATTTCCTGAAGGCTCTGGTACAGCACTCGCTACGGTAGCCGGCTATAAAAAAGGCATGTCGGGCTATACGTATAACGCCAGCGACAATGTATTTAGTGATGGTTACAGCCTCGAGCTGGCTTCTGTTACCGGCAATACAACCGATGGTTTTGTGCTAAGCATCAGTTTGAGCGTGCCAGCTTAAGCTTATTGCAGGAATTTGCGATTGAGCTAACTTAACCGGGAAACTATGAATAAGCAAATAATCAAATTTTGCTACCGTAAAATCATTGATGCACAATCGGCCAAGGCATGGGAAAAACTGGTGTTTGAGGATAGCTACGCTGAGCTGAGACTGCAAATGCAAAACTACCCTCAGCACAAGCAATACCCCTCCTACGGCGAACTGCTGCATTACGTACCCGAGGCAGCCCAGCTGAGCGCACGGGTTGCCCCGGC
Source organism: uncultured Mucilaginibacter sp. (assembly GCA_913777515.1). Classification (GTDB taxonomy): domain Bacteria; phylum Bacteroidota; class Bacteroidia; order Sphingobacteriales; family Sphingobacteriaceae; genus Mucilaginibacter. Next base: position 2,210 of record CAJYSL010000249.1, on the reverse strand, counting down.
TGTTACTGGTTACGTGCAGCAGTTAAGCGAGATAATGCCTGACGTGTTGAACAACCTAGGCAGGCGCTTTATGCAGTTTGATAAGTTCAAGTTTGAAATCATCAACTCGCATTTATCTCAACCGGATAAGCACCAGGTGGCCATTAACTTTTATTCGGTCCCGATGCTTTGGCACAATACGGTGGGCGACTATTTGCTTATCTCTTCTGCTGATGAGGATACAGGCAGCGAGATGGCTACACACTTAATGCAGTTGCAACCCTATTTAAGTATTTGCAGTTTACAGGAGAGCAATTAATATGCAGTTGACACCCGGAAAAATATTTTTAGCGGATGAGCGTGGAAAATCCGAAAACAGCACCCGCCAGCTGTTTAGCACGTTCAACTTTCGCGAGTATCAGCATGAGTACAAAACTCCGTTCGGCCGCTTGCACACATTTAACGACGTCACTTTAGCGGCGGCTGCCACCGTAATGCAAAGCGCCACCTTAACCGGCGTGTTGCTCATCTTACCCATTACAGGTTCGGCTATTTTTAACCAAACCACCATCGAACCCGGACAGGTGCTGGCTGTCCCTGTTGCCCCGGGATTTGCCTACCGGTTAACCAACCCTTACCCGGCCGACTGGATTAACCTGCTTTGGATTGAAATTGTAGGTGAAAACCTGCCGCAAGCCGATGCGCAGCTGTTTAATTTCGATTTGGAACACACGGCCAATACATTATCGCCCGCCATTACAGGCGATAAGTTACCCATCAACTTGCATATTGGCCGGTTTGACGGTCGCCGCGAGGCATTATATCATGTAAAACCTGACAACCAATTGTTTGCGTTTGTACTCGGCGGAGCCTTTGAGTTACAAAACCGATTGCTGCACGAGCGCGATGGTTTAGCCTTATGGAGCACTGATACCGTAGAGCCCGAAGCACTGAGTAATGATGCCGTGTTATTATTGTTAGAATTAAGCCCGGCTTAGCTATCTTGCGCTATCAAGCAGAATTATTTAGCTTATGTACGGATAATGTTGGCTATAAGCTGTCCCACACCATGTTAAAAGTAAAAGTTTATACCTTTTTATTGCACTTAGCCGCATGGTTGCTGTTTATGGCGTTACCGCTGTTGTTTTTAAACGACCGCGGCCAAAACAGCAATTACCTTTCGCTGCTTTCGCAACCTTACTACTGGTTATTTGGGGCAACTTACATAGCACTGTTTTACCTGAACACGCTGCTGCTTATACCCGCTTTTTTGCTGAAAAAAAGGTACTGGATTTATGCCTGCATTCTGGTAGTGTTGCTTGGCCTGATTAACCTACTGCAACCGTACGACAAGTTACTGACGAGCAGCGAAGGCGGTTTCCCGAGGTTTCCGCATCATGATGAGCATTTCCACCGCGGTGATGAACGCGGCATGCCTGGTCCGCCGCCCGATTTTGATTCGCGGCCGCCGTTTTCGGAACACCATGAAGGCATGAAATTTGATTTCAGGAACGGTCCGCCCCGCGACAGGCATTTCGACAGCATTAGCCTGTTTTTGTTTTTTATGATTGTAGGCATCAGCACCGCCATACGAGCTATCAGACAATGGCAGCTTACCGAAAAACGCGCCATACAGGCTGAGGCCGACAAAGCCAGTACTGAACTTTCTTTTTTGAAAGCGCAAATTAACCCACACTTTTTGTTTAATACGCTCAATAATATTTATACGCTGGCTATTATGAACGATGAGCATACGGCCGAAAGCATCTTGAAGCTGTCGAACATTATGCGTTACGTAACCGATGAGGTGACGGCCGACTTTGTGCTGCTCGAAAACGACATCAATTGCATTAAAGATTACATTGAATTGCAAAAGCTCCGGCTGGGCGATAGCACTACCGTGAACTTTACCATCGACGGCATATCCGAAGGCAAAACCATTTCACCTTTACTGCTGATGAGTTTTGTGGAAAATGCCTTTAAGCATGGGGTCAGTAAAAATACGCCGTCGATTATTGATATTGCCATCAGCATCGGGCCTCAGTCGGTAAAGCTTTTATGCAAAAATCAGATTTTTGCACATAGTAACGAGTTGCCGCGGACGGGTGTCGGTCTGGAAAATACCCGCCACCGGTTAAACCATTTATATCCCGGCAGGCATACCTTGACTATTACCGAAGCAGATGGCTTTTATATAGTTGACCTTCAAATACAATTAGATAAAGCATGAC
>CAJYSL010000248.1 GCA_913777515.1 uncultured Mucilaginibacter sp. | reverse complement strand
GAGATTGCCGAAGAAACCGGCAAAACCGTTCCTCAGATAGCGCTCAACTGGCTATTGCAACGCCCAACGGTAGCCAACATCATTATTGGCGCCCGCGACGAAGAGCAACTGAAACAAAACTTAGGCGCCATTGGCTGGAACTTAACTACCGACCAGGTTAAAAAATTGGACGCCGCAAGCGACCGGGATTTGATTTACCCGTACTGGCATCAGCGCCAAAATCCTCAGCTTAACCCTCCTCCAAAATTTTATTAATTGGAGTTTGATAGATAAGCCAAAAGCGACCGTTCTATTCAAGGCGGTCGCTTTTATTTTTTGGAAATACTTTATTTAAAAAGCCGGTAATGTAATTGACTGTCGGCGTAAACCAGGGCTCGAAAAGGCAAAAGGTATGCGGTGTGTCAGGAAAGGTATGTACCTCCGTATAAACATTTCCCTGGTTCAAAGCATTAATATAATCCGTTCGGCCGGCATGCATACGGTCGACCGCGCTGTTAATAAATAAGGTAGGTGGTGTTTGCGGCCCGGCATAAGTAAGGGCGGCGGCCTGTCGCCAAAGTTCGGGCTTTTCGGTTTTGTTGTAACCAAACCAGTAAGTAGCGGCCGACGTAGATTTACTGTCGTCCCCCTCGCCCGATTCGGGGTGGATAAAAGCCAACGTTCCATCTATATCCACAATCGCCTGCACCTGCGTGCCGTATTTTTGTAGTTTAGACTGAGCGTCGGCAAAAATAGGATTATTTCCGGTAGTGCCCAGTAAAGTGGCTAACTGTCCGCCTGCCGAAAATCCTAATATTGCTATTTGATTAGTGTCTACGTGGTATTTTCCGGCATTAGCTCGTACCCAGCGGATGACTTCTTTTAAATCTAACACCGCTGCCGGGTAAAGCGCTTCTGTGGATAGTCGGTAGGCCGGTGTAAAGCAAACTAAACCTTTTTCGGCCAGGCGTTCGGCCAAGGCATAATGTTGGGTACGGTTGCCCGAGCGCCATCCGCCACCGTGAACAATAATAACTGCTGAGCGCTTACCCTTTGCTTTTTTAGGCCTGAAAACGTCTATGAGTAAAGAAGTATTGTCTACAGTGCGATATGTAATATTGCGCTCATCCTGTATTGAAGGCGGCACACTGTCTTTAACAAGGCGGATATCCGGGTATTTCTTTTTAGCGTTTAAATAAGCGCTGTAATTGCTAAAGGAGGTATCGGGTTGATGGGTAAGTCCGGCTTTGTTTTGTGCATAACCCACATTCATCCAAAGAAATGCAATCAGTAAGAGTAAATGCTTCATAGCTAACGCAAAATTAATCCATTGCCGGTGGGGGCTCCTCCTCACTTGGTAAATTAGGAGTTGCCTTAATGCATTTTAAGATTTTTTGTTCGATTACTGGTTTATTTATTGATTTTATTTTTTTGTTAGCCTTACTTGGGGAGGTGGAAATTGAAAGCAAGGTTTTGTAAAAATCGTCATCCATAAAGCCATCAACGATAATCATCTCATCGCTTTTGTTACTTTTAGATATATAAGCAAGATAAGAAAGGTCGCCACCATGATGTTCGAGCTTGTTCCTTACTTGAAATTTTTTGATTTTACTGCCATTGAAGTACTTGTTTAAATCCGCAATGGTTTGGTCGCTCAAACGGTACGTAGTATCCGCTACTCCGTTATAAAAGACACTTTTATAGTTTACTTGTCCGGTGCCATCAACTTCGGTGATAGTTGTTATCACTACCTGTTCCCTCTTTGCGGATTTCTTAACTTCATAATCAGCAAAAGTCAGGTGTTTAAATAACGGCTGTACACGGTTTTGTGCAACTGTATTCATTACGCTAAAAAGCGCAACAGCCCAAATGCACAGCTTTAAATGTTTTTTTGCAATAGTTGCCATTTCGCTATTTACCTCCAGTACGTAAATACATATAAACAACGGCAATTACTACGGTTAATATCAGTACAATTAGGCCGGTAACGCCTTTACGTTTGTCCTGGCGCATTACCCAAATCAATAAAGCTACCAACGGGATAACAAAAATTAACCAGAAAATTAAAGAGGGGATACTCATAAATATGTTTTAAAATGGCATGCGGGCCAGTGGCGCCACATGCTGATTGGTAAAGTCGCCTTTTAAATATTTGTAATAGCCGGCAATGGCAATCATAGCCGCATTGTCGGTACAATAAGCCATGCGCGGCACAAAGGTATTCCATTGGTGCTTATCGCCCAACTCAACTAAGCCTTGCCGTAAGCCGGTATTGGCAGATACGCCGCCTGCCAGCGCAATATCTTTAATGTCATAGGCCTGGGCTGCCTTGCTCAATTTATTCAGTAAAATGGTAGCAATACGTTTTTCGACCGAGGCACAGATGTCGGGCAAGTTATTTTTAATAAAGTCCGGGTCTTTGGCTTCGTTGTTTTGAATAAAGTAAAGAATAGCCGTTTTTAAACCGCTGAAACTAAAGTTGTAACCCGGTAGCTGCGGTTCCGGAAACTGGAATGCATCCGGGTTGCCTAAGCGGGCATATTTATCAATCAACGGGCCGCCGGGGTAGGGCAGGCCCAATATTTTGCTGGTTTTATCCATCGCCTCGCCAGCAGCATCATCCTGAGTATGGCCGATAACTTCCATATCAAAATAATCATTCACCAGCACAATCTGGGTATGGCCACCCGAAACCGTGAGGCATAAAAACGGAAATGATGGTTTGGGGTCTTCAATAAAATGAGCCAGAATATGCGCCTGCATGTGGTTAACCTCTATGAGCGGAATGTTTTTAGCTAAGCCAAAGGCCTTGGCAAAAGAAACACCAACTAAAAGTGAACCTAAAAGGCCCGGTCCGCGCGTAAAAGCTACTGCATCAATATCATTTTTGCTTACTTTTGCGTTAAGTATTGCTTGTTGTACAGCAGGAATGATATTTTGCTGATGAACGCGCGAAGCCAGTTCGGGCACAACACCGCCGTAGGCTTCGTGTATGGTTTGGTTAGCGATGATGTTACTCAGCATAACACCGTCTGCATACACGGCCGCCGAAGTTTCATCACAAGAAGATTCGATTCCTAATATTACGGGCACTGGATATGTATATTTTTAAAGGGCAAAATTATTAAAAAAATACTCAAAATAGCGCTTATCCTGGTACTCATTGTGCTGCTGATTGTCAGTGCAGTGTTATTACTTTTTCAGTTTAAGCCGGTGCAAACCTGGGCCGCGCGTAAAGCCGCCAAATACCTCTCCAACGAGCTGCATACCAAAATTGATATCCAGAGTTTATACATCAAGCCGTTCTCGTCGGTTGTGCTCGAAGACTTGTATGTGCTGGATAAACAAAAAGATACCCTGCTGCGCACACCCAAACTTGCGGTAGAGCTTTCGCAGTTTTCGGTATTCAATAGTCTGAAAGAACGTAAAATTGATTTTAAAGATATTCAGTTAGACAACGGTTCAGTGTACCTTAAAAAGCAAAAAGACAGCACCACCAACCTGCAGTTTATTATTGATTATTTTAACAAGCCGGCCGATACCACCAAAAAAGCAGGTAAACCCTGGACCATTAGATTTGACCGTATAGCGGTTAATAACTTCCATTTTAGGTATAAAAACGCGCTGATTGATTCGCCAACCAGGCAGCAGGTTAATTTTGACGACCTGGATGTAAGCCGTTTTTCGACAGTGCTGACCGGGATGGATTTGCGGAACCATTTGTTTAAAGGACATCTGCAAAACCTGACCCTGCACGAAAAAAGCGGCTTTACCGTGAAGCAATTAACGGTTAACGCCACCGTAGATACCAACCAAATCAGGCTGCAAAACTTGGTGCTGGTCACCCCCAATTCCAACCTGAAAGATTATTTCCGGATGCGGTTTAAATCGTTCAGCGATTTTAGCGATTTTAATAATAAGGTACACATGGATGCTGATATTAAAAACTCGCATCTGTCATCTAAAGATATTACTTACTTTACCAGTTCGTTGGATAAAACCAACTTTGAGTTTGATTTAAACGGTCGGGCCAGCGGCTTGGTTAACAATATCAAAGCCCAAAACTTAACGGTAGCTACCGGGCAGGCTACCTATGTAAAAGGAAATTTTACTTTGAAAGGCTTGCCTGATATTGATAAGACCTACATGGTTTTAAACTTTAATCAACTGGCTACCAACAAGCGCGACCTTGATAACTTATACAGCCGTTTTACCGGTACGCCCAACCAGCATGTGCCCGCAATGCTGGCCAAATTTGGCAACATCAATTACGCCGGACAGTTTAAAGGCACGCCCAAAGATTTTAACATCAATGGTGTTTTAAAAACATTGATGGGTCGTATTGACCCTAATGTAAACCTGAAGTTTAATGCTAAAGGTGTACCTGCCTATCAGGGTAAAATAACCGCTACTCACTTTAACCTGGCTGCTTTGCTGGATAATAAAATGCTGGGCCGTACATCGCTAACGGCCGAGGTAAAAGGCAGCGGTGATGCGTTGAATAATTTGGATGCTAACGTAAAGGCCAAGTTAAAATACCTGGATTTTAAAGGTTACAGCTATCAGAACCTGAGTCTGGATGGAAGTTTTGCGCATAAAGTGGCCAAAGCTAAAATCAATATAGCCGACCGTAACGTTAAGCTTAATTTAAATGGTAATGTTAACTTAAACGGTAACCTGCCCCGGTTTCAAATTACAGCGGCTATTAACAACGCACGCTTAAATAAGCTGAGGCTGGTTAGAGATACCATTACCCTGAGTACTAACCTCAATACCAATTTTACCGGTGATGATTTAGCTAACCTGCAGGGTTACGTAAGCCTGCAGCCAACCCGCATAGTTACGCCAAAAGATAATTATGTAATTGATTCTTTAAAGCTTACGTCTACCGACTTTGGTGCCAATCGTACTATTGGCTTACAATCTGACCTGGCCGATGGCAGTATACGTGGTAGTTTTGATTTGGCTACGCTGCCATCGTACTATAAATCTATCGCCAAAAAATACATACCGTCATTACAAACATCTATCACCAGGCCTAAAGCGCAAAACTTTGATTTCAGGCTGGAACTTAAAAACCTGGACCCGCTGTTGCTGATGTTTATGCCCGATTTAAAAATACCGGAAGGCGGTACTTTTGTTGGCCATTTTAATTCGGCAGATAAGACGGCAACCCTGAGTGGTTTGGTGCGGACGATGAAATACGGCAAAATCGTATTCCATGATTTTATTGTGGACGAAAGCACGGCCGACAGCATGCTCAACCTCAACTTGTCGTTAAGCAAGGTCGACCTGACGGATAGCCTCTTCATCAAAGACATTAACATTACCAACTTTTTGCGGAACGATAGTCTGAACTTCAACGTTAAACTATCGGATAAAAATGCAACCAACCAGTTAGACTTATACGGGCTGGTAGAGTTTGGACGCGATACTACGGCCAAACTTAAACTGTTGCCATCAGAGGTGGTGCTGGAGCGCGAAAAATGGCGACTTACCGAGCAGGTGCGTATTAAAGTGCAAAACGGTAAAACGCAGATACAGAACTTTGAACTCACCAACGGGCAGCAGCAGGTACACATCAACGGATTTGTGTCCGACAACAGCGAAGACAAACTGCAGGTAGAGTTCGAAAAATTCAGTATGGCTACCTTGAACCAGCTTACCAAATCTGCCGGTATATTGTTGCATGGTTCGCTTAACGGCAACGTTACGCTTACCTCAGTACTGAAAGCACCGGGTGTAGATGCCGACCTAAGAGTGGATTCGCTGACCATGAACCAGACTTTGGTTGGTGACGTAAAAATTAAATCGGACCTGGATAATGAGCGTAGCCGTGCTAACGTCAAACTTAATATTTTGAACAGAGGCCTCGAAACGCTCAACATAGCCGGTGCTTATTACCTCAACAAAGAAACCGGAGACAACCTGGATTTTGATGTGCGTATGGACCAAACAGAAGCTATCATTTTTCAGCCTTTTGTTAAAACGCTGGTATCTAATCTGAAAGGAACTATATCAGCAGATATGAAGCTTACCGGGGCGCCATCCAAGCCGCAACTCAATGGCTCTATTACACTTAGTAATACCGGTTTAACGGTTGATTATTTGAAGGTGCCTTACACTATCAATGATAAACTTACGGTGGCCAACAGTATCATCAAAATTGATGATATGGTTATTACTGACCCTCGCGGTGGTAAGGCATTGGCTAATGGTACGATTGACCTGTCAGACTTTGCCACGCCACTGCTGGATATCAACGTGCAAGCTACTAAGTTGATGGCGCTGAATACAACGTTTAGGGATAACCGCTTATATTATGGTACTGCATTTGGCACCGGGCGCTTCAGTTTTACCGGACCTGTTGATAACATGAATATTGATATCAAAGCCAAAACAGAAGATGGTACGGTATTTAACATTCCGTTAAATACCTCGTCTACTGCAGGCGAGTACGATTTTATCAGGTTTGTTAGCCATACCGACTCCACCAAGATCATTAGTAATTCAAATGCATTTAAAGGGGTTACGCTGAACTTTGACTTATCGGCCGATGAGAAAACCTTAGTGCGTATTACTACCGACCTGGGTTTGCTGGAAGGGCGCGGTATAGCTAACGGTTTAAAGCTGAATATTAATAGTTTGGGCGATTTTGAGATGCGGGGTGACTTCCTGATTTCGTCGGGTAAATTTGAGTTTACAGCCAAAAACTTCATCAGCAAAAACTTCCAGGTTAACGAGGGTGGTACTTTACGCTGGACAGGTAGCCCATCTAATGCCGAGATTAATTTAAAAGCCACTTACGAGTTGCGGGCCAATATTGCCAACTTATACCAGGCGGCGGGTTTGCAATCGCCGCAGGGTACCCGGCAGGAACTGGTGCAGGCGCAGCTTAACCTTACACATACCCTGTTACAGCCTGTTATTAGTTTTGACTTTACCTTCCCGCTTAACCCGTCAATTAAAGACGATATGGGAGCGTACCTGTCTGACGTGAATAACCGTAATCAGCAGGCCTTAAGTTTGATTGTAAGACGGCAGTTTGCACCGGGCACGGGTACCAACATCAACGAGCAGGTGTTGGGTACGGCTACCTCGGCAGCCAGCGAGTTTGTGTTTAATAAATTGAATAGCTACATCGCGCAGTCGACTAACTTTAAAAGTCTGGATTTGAACATCCGGTCACAAAGTGATGCCAGCGCATCGTTGCGCTTATTTAACGAGCGGGTGGTTTTGAACGGTAGTTTGTACAATGCTAACGGTAGTAACGACTTGTTCAGTAACAACTCGGCTAACCTGTTTAACTCCGATTTCAGGAAACTAACTACAGACTTCAACGCAGAATATTTAATCAGGCCTGACGGACAGTTGCGGGCCAGATACTCGTACCGGACATTGAATACCACAACCATAAATGCTATCTCAGCCGATTACAGGCCGCAGTATGTAAACGGTTTGGGTTTAATTTACCAACGGGATTTTGATACATTCAGGGAGTTTTGGCGTAACTTATTTAGAAAGGGACGCACATCAAACACTGCCATTACGCCTACGCCCACTACGCCGGCATCTATAGATGATGAGCAGGAAGAAGAATAGGTTTTAAGCAAACAAAACATAAAATCAAAAGCCGCTCTGTTAAAAAGTAGCGGCTTTTGATTTTATATATTCACAAAGGCAAAATGCCTCCATATCTGCTTAGTGATTTTTTAAAATGGCGTGGTCCATTTTGTCGCGCTTGGTGCGCAGGTAGTTTTCGTTGTGGGGGTTGGGAACTATTTCTACCGGTACGGTTTCAACCACTTCTAACCCGTAACCTATTAAGCCTGCACGTTTTTTAGGGTTGTTGCTGATTAAACGCATTTTGGTGATACCCAAGTCGCGGATAATCTGGGCGCCTACGCCATAATCGCGCTGGTCCATTTTAAAGCCTAACTGCAGGTTAGCTTCAACCGTGTCCAGTCCGCTTTCTTGTAGCTGGTAGGCTTTTAATTTATTAATCAGCCCAATACCGCGGCCTTCCTGGTTCATGTATACAATTACGCCTTTGCCTTCCTGGTGCACCATCTCCATAGCCTTATGCAATTGCGGACCGCAGTCGCATCGGCATGAGCCAAAAATATCGCCGGTTACACATGAACTATGTACCCTCACCAGTACCGGTTCATCAGGCTCCCAGGTGCCTTTTACCAGGGCCAGGTGGTGTTCGCCCGAATCGTGCTGAGTGTAGGCTATCATGTCAAAATCGCCCCATTGGGTTGGCATCTTAACGGCTACTTCGCGGTCAATAAGGGTTTCGCTGCTCAGTCGGTAAGCAATCAGGTCTTTGATGGATACAATCACCAAGTTAAACTCTTTAGCCATTACCAATAACTCAGGCAAACGGGCCATCTCGCCATCCTCGCGCATAATTTCACAAATTACGCCCGCCGGTTCTAACCCGGCCATCACCGGTAAATCAATAGCAGCTTCTGTATGACCCGAACGACGCAATACGCCACCGTCTTTGGCAATCAGCGGAAAAACGTGACCCGGACGGCCTAAATCAGCAGGCTGCGTGGCCGGGTCAATTAAAGCCAGTGTAGTTTTTGAGCGGTCGGAGGCAGATATGCCCGTGGTGCAACCGTGGCCTAATAAATCTACCGATACTGTAAAGCTGGTTTCGAGCGTAGCCGTATTGCGGTTTACCATCGGTTCCAGTTCCAGTTCTTTGGCGCGCTGGCGGGTAATAGGGGCACAAATTAAGCCCCGGCCATGGCGTGCCATAAAGTTAATGGCTTCGGGTGTGGCGTAACGGGCGGCTACTAAAAAGTCGCCTTCGTTTTCGCGGTCCTCATCATCAACCACAATGATTATTTTCCCTTCTTTAACGGCTTCGATAGCTTCGGGTATCGTATTTAACATAGTGTTTAAGGTCGTCAAAAAATTATGGCGGCACCTTTATGGTGCCGTCTTACCGTGTATCTGACTTCGATGGTTGCAAATTTAGTGCTTAGACAATCCAAACACGTCTGTTGTTTGTAAAATCAACGGGGCGGCTGCACAGCACCGGGCTTCTTGAATTTCAGTAGCTTATTAAAGAAACGTTTGTAAGATTCCATATCGAACAATACAGAATCGTTAGCGGCCTTATAGGACAAGAAAATACCTATAGGCGTTAATACCGCAATAGCCATCCACATACCTACTACCGGCGACATATTACCTTCTTTAACAGATTTTTCGCCGATGGTGCCGATGATATAATAAATCAGGAAGAAAATAACAGATACCACCAGCGGTAAGCCTAAGCCACCTTTACGGATTATAGCTCCCAATGGTGCACCCACTAAAAATAAAGCCAGGCAAGCAGCCGATAGGGTGAACTTTTTCTGATATTCGATAGAAAACTTCCGGATGTTTTTTGACTCTTCCTTGTATCGTTCGCCCAGCGTACGGAGAGATTCGTGTACCGAGTTAGCTTCATTTAGGGCATTGGTTAGGGCCGTTTCTAACGGTATGCCCTTGATGGGTTTTGCCGGTACCGGCTTAATACTATCCAGGCTTACCGAAGGCTTTTTAGGTACACTAAAATACTTAATGTATGGGGTAACCAAGCTGTAGTTTGTACCGGTTTCGGCACCCAATTTACGGATAGATGAATCCTGAAAGTGCGTTAGTTGCTTTAAGTTCATCATCTGGATGGTATTGCGCCAGCCGTTGGCATCGGTACGCTTTAACTTAAAGCTTCCTAAATCAAGTTTTTGCTCGAGGGTAGTAAAGCGTTCACGCATTAAACGCTGCCGGGTGTTGAAGCTGCCTTCGGGTGCATTTTCTTCATAACGGATACCATCTTTTAATTTAAGTACCAAAAATAAATCGTCGGGCGTGCGGTACATAGCGGCATCTTTAGCTAAAGTTACCGTCATCTCATTAGAGTTTTCGGGCTTTTCATAAATCATAACGCCATGTAATGTCTGCCCGTCCTTGTCTTTTTTCTGCGCCCGGATAGAATAGCCTGGAAAGCTGCTGTTAAAGACACCTTCTGATATCAGGAAAGCCGTTTTTTGCTGCCGCACATCATACAATAAGCTGTAGTACTTAAAGTTGGCAATGGGCAGCATATAGTCCGAAAATATAAATGCGCCGATGCTTAGCAAAGTAACCACTACCGCCATAGGGTACATAGCCCGGGTAAGCGATATACCTGCCGATTTGATGGCCACCAGCTCATAATTTTCGCCCAGGCTGCCATAAGTCATGATGGAAGAAAGCAGTACTGATAGCGGCAGAGCCATGGCCACGTTAGTCATAGATGCATAAGCCATCAGTTCCAGGATGATATACCACTCAAAGCCTTTGCCGATGAGGTCGTCGATGTATTTAAACAAAAACAACATCAGCAACACAAACATCACAATGAAAAAGGTAACCACAAAGGGCCTGATGAACGACTTAAGAATTAAAAGGTGTACTTTTTTCACTGAGCAAAGTTAAGCAATTGCCGCCGTTAGCAAAAAGGCAGCTGGTATTACCCCAAAACGGCCTGGCAGCCCTTTTAGTATGCCATAAATAATGCAGGTAATAGGTTGACTGTTATAAGCTTGCTAATGTTAGCTACCCAGTACGCTCATGAGGTAATCCATCTGGTTGTCCCAAATTTGCTTACGCTCGGTTATGGTGTCTTCGGTAGCAAAGTCGGTAATGCAAAGAGCTACGTCATTGGTAAGTTCATCCTGCAGGATTTCCATCTCAAAATAACACTGCGGGTCATCGTCCAACCAGCGGAAACGAACAAACTTGTTTTCTTTAGAGCCTATAAGTTTAGCCTTCTGCTCTTCATCATCCCAGGTAAAGGTATACACCTGGTCGCGCAGGGTAACCTTATCAGCAAACCATTGTGAAAGCCCGTTGGTCTCGCTTAAAAAACTAAATAAAATACGCGGCGAGGATTTAACTTCATATTCCAGGTTGAATTTTTTTTTATCGGACATATAACAGGTTTACTATGGGTTTGCCGCAGGTGCAGCAAAAAATTAACATTTTTTCTAAAGGAAAGTAAATAATCCTATATTTGCAAACCTTTTTAGGGAAGCGCACGGCTTCAGAACTAAAAAGATACTTATACGGCGGGGTAGCTCAGATGGTTAGAGCGTAGGATTCATAACCCTAAGGTCGGCAGTTCGATCCTGCTCCCCGCTACTGATAATCAGCCCTTTATGATTCACTTCATAAGGGGCTTTTTTCTAGTTAACGGTTTTGTTAACGGTTTCGCCTTTGCGGTGTGTGTTACCTAAAGATACAAAATCTTCAATATATTCCAGTAGTCAACACTTTTATCTTTCTTTACAGTCATACATATGCTCTGTATCGTCGTAATAAAGTTAGAACATAAGCTAAAGGACGAACGATAATGAAGCTATCACACGTTACGCGTAATAAGGCTCTTGTCGAATTTTCAGTGGATGAATTGTACAGATTTTCGGAAGCATTGGATGCCGTTATCAGTCATCATAAAATTCTTGATAAAAGCATTATTCCCTATTAAAAAGATGCATATCAAGAAGTTCACGAGGAATTATGCGAGATGATTATCAACATCACCGACGACACAGGTGGCTTGATACAACCATTATCAGAATGACAGTAGTGACGGCTTGATCTCAGAATTAATGCTTTTGCGAATCATCATCTATATGTCTTGTTAAAAGAAATTTTTATCTTGCAATATGGAAGTGATCTGCCTTGAGGAAGCAGCTTTTTACGCTCCGACTAAGAAAGTTTTAGCAAGGCTGCAACCAGCTTCAGCTTTTAAAGGAGATAAGTGGATATCTGTGATGGAGTGATGCAACTGTTGCGGATCAACGCTCGTCCGTCTACCAATCATTGGATGATAAACGCTCGCCCGTAATCATACAACCCGGTTTCGTCCTGTAGCTCCTTGCCGTTGTACAGGAATTTGTTATCGTTGGTAGTTACTGGCGATATAGACTTACGCAACCCAAAAGCGTAGTAATCATCCTGCTGCAACCTGCGTATCTGCCCGTTGTAAATGTCAAACGTGTAGCGTACGTTGCCCAGATGATCGGCCAGGTTGTAATGATAAAGGTAACTACCGCCGTTGTTTTGTGCAACGCCTTCTTCGGTTTGTATAAAGTCAATGCTGCCGTCTGCTTTATACTGGATGCCGCTTACGTAATTAATGGCCGAGCCGTTACTTACCTTGCGCAGTTTGCGGCCCGTGGCATCGTAGGTGTACGTTACGTTGGCACCACTGCCGGTAATGCTCTGTGGCAGGTTGAGCTGGTTGTAGCTTGTGGCAAAAGCACGAGAAGTTTCTGCTCTTGGCCTACCCGACATTCTCGCGCCAATTAGGGGAGTGTTGATAGATTGAAGCTTGGAAAACTTTTATGTAATGGTGGAGCCCGCCTATTTAGACAGGCTCCTTTACTACACTTCGTTTATACACAAGAAACATTTCCGTTCCCATCCCATCCTAAATTCTTGTACCAGTAAAGGCGCTTGCCAAGATGAAATTTTAAAACTTGTAAAGGGCGGGCCTTTGTTGAGGTGGAATTACAATAGCCGGACTCAAATTTGGTAAAACTTTTCTCAAAGTGGTTTCGTCTTTATTGGAAGTATCCACAAAGAACCAGTGTTTGCCATCATCTTTTGATATTGCAATAAGTGTTGAATTAGCGATGACCCTGCCATTGATTAATTTAATTGTAGAGTACTGCTGTAATGTACACTGCAATTCATTGCCGCTTTTAATAATTTTTGTGGGGCTGTTGACAACAATGTTGATGAATGACATGCCTTTTGCATACATATTACTCACCGTTTGTCTTAATGTTGTTGCCATCTGACTTTCTCCTCCCATAGCCGCTACTAAAGTTGGATAGGTGTATTTTGCAAACGTCTGATAATCCCCTTTTGTAAATGCTTTTCCCATTTGGTTCGCCTGTTTTTGAACCTCGACGGCTATTTTTTTATCCTGTTGATTTACAGAATGAAAAATTGTTAAAATGTTTAACATGTAGAGTAATAAAATTCTCATACTTTCTTTTATTGAATTAAAATATCCTCTATAGCATATTTAATTTCTCCATCAACCATTTTAAACCTAGAGACTAAAATTAAGTCACTTCTTTTATTATCATACCATAGAGGAAAATCAATAGTATATTCCCCTCCCTGAAGTAGATAATATCTCATTTCTTTGAAAGCACAGTCCGTAACTAGCGATAATTCACCCGGATACTCCTCTATTGCCTGCTTGATTAAATCCGGAGTTAACAATTTCCGGTAGTCTTCTGCATATATTTCTTCATACTTTTGATCGACTAATTTTTTAACAATAACTTCAATACTTTTTTTTAAATCATCAATTTTCATAGCTTTTGTTATTTATAAGCGAGGTATCCTTGTCTGCGTTCGCGTAGTTACTCCTATAGAATTGAAATAGTTGTCTGCCTGTCTTACTATTGTCTTAGCTATATTTTTAGAATATCCAGCAGCCTTAAGGGCTTTATAAGCAATTACTCTTTCTCTAGCATAGGTGCCTCTTTTGTAACCATTAGATAATCTTTGGGCCATAGTAGCTTGATTGTGCGGAGTTCCACTCACTCGTGATGGGCCTTTCAATTGAATTCCAGGAGCTTTTCCTGAATTATATCCTGGAAGTTCTCGAACGGCTGCATCCTGAAATATATGATGTGCTTCAGTTTCCCCTGCACTTCTAAGCTCATTTATCTGTTTTACATTTTCGCTTAAATTTTCTACAATATTATCAAGATTCTTTTCTGCTATTTCTTTAATCTCATCTTCCGCAGCCACTTTGAGTAAATCTTCTCCGGCAACCTCTGCTAAGCGAAGTGCTTCACCGCCCTCACCAGCCGTTGCAAAATCAACAGCTAAGAATACGACCCCCAAACTTGCCTGTTTCCAATCTCCGTTATAAATGCCTACACCTATCTGTTTAACACTCCCGGCAAATGGCACATAATCAACAGCACTCCATAAAAAGTTTCCAACCTGACTTGCAACACTGCTTGTTCTGGTACCTATTACGTTGACTTGATTTAATGTACCTCCTTTATAGGTGGTATCTGATGCCGCCATACCGGTTGGATCGGTAAAGCGCAAAGGGTTGTTGAATGCATAGTTATATGGCGACCATCTGCGCATGACCTCCGCCATCGGATCCACGCTTGTCCACCGCCCAATCACCGGATCATAAAACCTGGCGCCATAATCGTACAACCCGGTTTCATCCTGCAATTCCTTGCCGTTGTAAAGGTACTTGTTATTCCCGCCAACAGCGCCGGTTTTCCGTAATCCGAAAGCATAGTAATCGTCTTGCTGCAAGGCGCGCACCTGCCCATTGTAAATGTCGAACGTGTAACGCACATTGCCCAAGTGGTCGGCCAAGTTGTAATGGTAAAGGTAGTTATTGCCATTCTTTACGGCGACACCTTCCTCCGTTTGCACGAAATCAATACTTCCGTTAGTGCCGTACTCAATACCATCTACATAGTTGCGCGTACCCTGCGGCGTGGTTTTGGATAATTTGCTACCTGAGGCATCGTAAACATAGCTAACGTTGGTACCGCTGCCGGTTACACTTTGCGGCAGGTTGAGCTGGTTGTAGCTAAAGGTTTTGTCCATCCTGCCATCGTAGGTCAGGTTGCCGTTTACATCGTAGGTGTAGGTGCCGCTGTTCCAGCCCGGGCTTACAATCTGCTTCAGGCGGTTACCCTCGTAAGTAAAGGTACCGCTAAAGGCATCCCGGCTCACGGTTGTGGCATTGCCCATCAC
>CAJYSL010000247.1 GCA_913777515.1 uncultured Mucilaginibacter sp. | reverse complement strand
GAACTTCATTTAACCAAGCACAACGACCCGGACTACATGGGTTATATTACTTTTGAAGACCCCGGAAAACTTTTTACCTACACCGCCGACGGTAAGGAAGATTTAACAGCCGACCAGGTTGAACAAGTGATAGAAAACATTAGTCATTACCGCGACAATCCTGATTTGTGGCGCCACTTGCATCAATAAAACACAACATAATTTAAAAACATGGAATTACAGATAGGCGATGCTGTTTCGACCCCTAAGGGCAATGGCTACATCAACGACATCATTGAAGACGAGATTATTGTAGATTTAATTGACGGCGACCACCAGCGCGAGGTATTTGAACGGAACGACGTTACCCTGATTCCCGAATAAAATTTATGAAGCGGATAAAACAAGTAAGTTTATATTATCAATTTATCCGCTTCATAAAATGCTTATGATGCCTTTTATATATCAATATTCTCCAGATATTTGTAGCCACTTCCGGTGTTCAGGAGCAATACCCGTTCTTGAGGCTTAATCCATTGCTCGTCTTTCAGTTGTTTAAACGCCTGCCATAAAGCGGCACCTTCAGGTGCAATAAGCATACCTTCGTTACGGGCTATCTCTTTAAGCGCTTCGCTCATCATAACATCCGAAATGCTTAAGGCAGTACCGTTACTTTCCCGCAACACTTTCAATATTAATTTATCGGCGTAGGGCTTGGGCACGCGCAAACCGTTGGCAATGGTAAAACCACCGTCTACAAACTGAGACGATGCTTCTCCGGCGTTAAATGCCTGTACAATGCCATGGCAACTCTCCGACTGTACGGCTACCATTCTTGGGCGATGACTGCCAATCCAACCCAGTTGCTCCATCTCATCAAAAGCTTTCCACAAACCAATCAGGCCGGTGCCACCGCCGGTGGGATATAAAATCACACTCGGCAATTGCCAGTTTAGTTGCTCGGCAATCTCATAGCCCATGGTTTTCTTGCCCTCCAGCCGGTAAGGTTCTTTTAAGGTAGATACCTGGAACCAGCCATTAGCAGTAGCGTGTTCATTAGCCAGGCGGCCGCAATCGCTGATGTTGCCATCCACCTCTATCAATTGGGCACCATACAGGTGGCATTCATCTTTAAAAACTTTGGGTGTAAGTTTAGGCATGTATACTATAGCCTTTACCCCTGCCCGGGCCGCATAAGCCGCCAGCGCGCCACCGGCATTGCCGGCGGTAGGCGTTACAATAGTATCAATACCCAGCTCTTTGGCTTTAGATACCGCCGCCCCAATACCCCTGGCCTTAAAAGAACCGGTCGGGTTGCCCGACTCATCCTTCCATAACACCTCATTGTCACCGGCCAAATGTTTCAGGTTAGCTAAAGGTAGTATTGGGGTAAAGCCTTCGCCCAGCGTAATAATATTTTCGGAGTGGATAACCGGCAGCACCTCTTTATATCGCCACATGGTGGAAGGTCTGCCGTTCAATACCTGTTTAGACAAACCGTTGCTCAAATCGTACCTTGCAAACAGCGATGACAAACAACCGGCATCTTCACAAACCGTACGCACTACGTCGGCACTGTAATGCCGCCCGCAATTAGGGCACTCCAGGTGAGTAATTAAAGAGCCGGTTAAAACTCCGGCACTCATCGTATCAACTCCACTATTCAACATATCACTGCTATTAAAACGCTCATATTTAGCATGCAAACCTAAGTATTCTGCAAGGGCCGCTTTGCAACAATTATATAACTATATACACATTTTGATGGCTAACAGATTGCATTTGTCAAACAAATAAAATAAAATCTACTTATTCTATATATTTTATCTATGATATTTATATATTTGAAAAATGTTGATGCAAAACGGACATACTTCTTACTTTAATACCATGTGTTGCTGTTACAGCGGTATGTTAACGAGGCGCTATTAAATAATTTTAGGTGATTAATACTTAGGCCTCTTTCGGTAAATTACTGTAAGAGGCTTTTTTGAATATAAACTGCATGCAAAGTTTCAGAACCGAACTGGAAAACCCGGTAGTCGAAAAAGACATTATCGACCTTGAAAAAAAGATAAGGGCTTTTCGCGAGGGCAAAATACACGACGAAAAATTCAGGAGCCTCCGTTTGGCCCGTGGCGTTTATGGACAAAGACAGCCGGGCGTGCAAATGGTGCGCATTAAACTGCCTTTTGGTAAGGTAACTTTTAAGCAACTGCTGCGCATTGCCGATATTGCCGACGAGTACGGCAGCGGCAAACTGCACTTAACCACCCGCCAAGACATACAAATCCATTATGTAAGCCTCGACCGTACCCCCGAGCTGTGGGCAAAACTGGAACAGGACGATATTACCCTGCGCGAAGCCTGCGGAAATACTGTACGTAACGTTACGTCCTCCCCCGCTTCGGGCATCGACCCGCAGGAGCCATTTGACGTATCGCCTTACGCACACGCTACGTTCGAATACTTTTTACGTAACCCTATCTGTCAGGAAATGGGCCGTAAATTTAAAATTGCTTTTTCGAGCAGTGAAGCTGATACGGCGTTTAGTTATATTCATGATTTAGGCTTTATCCCTAAATTGCGTAATGGCGAAAAACGCGGCTTTAAGGTTTTACTCGCCGGGGGCTTGGGCGCGCAGCCGGCTTTAGCCCATGCCGTTAGAGAATTTTTGCCCGAGGACGAACTGATTCCTTACATCGAGTCGGTAATCCGGGTATTTGACCGTTACGGTGAACGCAATAATCGCAACAAAGCCCGTTTAAAGTTTTTGGTGCAAAAAATTGGCTTGGATGAATTTTTAAACCTGGTTGAACAAGAGACTATTGCTACCAAAGTAAAAAGCTATGCTGTTAACCGCGATGCCGTACCTCAACCCGCAGCACCCGAAGCTTTAGATATACCTACTATTGATATTGCTAACCCGCTCAAATATGAGCACTGGCTGGCTACTAACGTTTTTGAACAAAAGCAAAGCGGCTTTTACGGCGTGTATGTGAAAGTGCCGGTAGGCGATATTCACACACCTGAGGCCCGCCAACTAGTTGAAGGCTTGCGCGGCTTAGTGGCTGACGAAATTCGCATTACCCAAAACCAAGGCTTGCTATTAAAGTACGCTCGTAAAGAAACATTACCTGCTATTTACAATGCCTTAGCTGCTGTACATTTAGCAGAGCCCGGCTTTGATAGCGTGGCTGATGTAACCACCTGTCCCGGTACTGATACTTGTAACTTAGGCATCTCCAACAGCATGACCTTATCTAAAGTGCTGGAAGATGTGATTTACAATGAGTACGATGACCTGATTTACAACCGCGACATCAAAATCAAAATCAGTGGCTGTATGAACTCGTGCGGGCAGCATGGCCTGGCGCACATCGGCTTTCATGGCAGTTCGTTAAAAGCGGATAAACGGGTATTACCATCAGTACAGGTTTTATTAGGTGGAGGCACCGTAGGCAACGGCGTTGGCCGTGCAGCCGATAAAGTGATTAAAGTGCCGGCAAAACGTGCTACCCATGTTTTACGTTCGGTGCTAAACGATTACCAGGCTAATACCATTGAGCAGGAAACTTTCCATGCCTATTACGACCGCCAGGGCAAAGATTACTTTTACCAGTTACTTAAGCCTCTGGCCGATTTGACCAACCTGACCGAAGAAGAGTTTGTGGATTGGGGCCACGAAGAAACTTTTGCTACCGCCATTGGCGTTGGCGAGTGTGCGGGTGTAATGATTGACCTCGTTGCTACTTTACTTTTTGAAGCTGAAGAAAAAGCCGGCTGGGCCAAAGAAGTTTATAACGAAAGCCGCTGGGCCGATGCCATTTACCATAGCTACAATACCTTTATCAGCACGGCAAAAGCTTTGTTGCTGGATAAAGGTGTTAATAGCAGCACCCAGATAGGTGTGATTAAAGAATTT
>CAJYSL010000246.1 GCA_913777515.1 uncultured Mucilaginibacter sp. | reverse complement strand
TAAAAATAGGATTGCAAAAGTAGTGCTTTAGTTTAATATGTTAAATCATTTTAATGTGATTATTAATAAAGTGTTAGAGGCTAAAGACAGTACCATTTATTACACTACTTTTGCACCCGAAATATTGATACCATGAAATATAAGCTTGGCGATTTTGTGCGCTTTGTGGAAGAAAAGCGGGAGGGTTACGTTACCCGTATTTTCGACGAAGATATGATAGGCGTAACCGGCGACGATAATTTTGAGATTCCGGTGCTGGCCAGCAAAGTAACTACTGTTCACGGGCACCAATCCACCGCGCAAACAGGAGCCGGACAGGCAAGCGCTGCACCAGTAGTTGACGCGGCTGCTTTTAAAAGCAAAGGGGTGTACCTGGGCGTAGTGAGCGATACCAGGGCGGCATCGGTAGTGCATTTTAATGTAATTAATGATACTTCATACCAATTGCTGATTACTCTGACTACCGAAAAGCAACAGTTTAAAGGGGAATATGCAGGTATTATTAACCCCGGTTCGGCAGCGGCGGTTTACTCTGCGCAGCTGGCCGATTTGCAGTTGTGGCCTAAGTTTACATTCCAGGTATTGTTTTTTACCCCGCAGGACATAAAGCCGGAGTCGCCTTTAACGTTTAGCGAAAAGTTTAAAGCCAAGGATTTTGCCGATGCTAAAAAGCCGTTGCCGGTCATAAAGCAGCAGGGCTGGCTAATCCGGCTGGACGAGCCCGAAGTGGCTATTAATCCCGAAAAACTAAAAGAAAGCTTTTTTAAACCGGCGGCCGAAAAGCAACAGGTAGACAAGCCTCAAAAATAAGTAGACCTGCATATTGAAAAACTGCGCGATGACTACCAGTTTATTGGCAGCGCCGAGATTTTACGCATACAACTCGACCACTTTAAAAAGGCGCTTGATGCGGCTATTGTACATCAACTGCCCGAAATTACTTTTATCCATGGTGCGGGCAACGGCATTTTAAAGCACGAATTGCATAAGCAGTTGGGTAAACACCATAAGGTGCAAACCTTTATGGATGCTCGTAAAGAGAAATTTGGTTACGGCGCTACCAAAGTAATTTTAAAGTAGTTCTATATTTGCACCTTTTAAATCGGGGAGGGTTGGTAAACAGGCTATCCATCTCCGCCAAAATAAAATTTATATCCGGCCGGCATGGCACGAGCTTAAGCCGCCATTAATAATGTATGAAGAGAGTTGTTATTACCGGCATGGGCGTAGTCTCGTCGCTGGGAAATGATTTAAATACCTTTTGGGATAATATCAAAAACGGTAGGAGCGGGGCCAGACCCATCAGCCGCTTTAATGCAGAAAAATTTAAAACACAGTTTGCGGCGCAATTGCCCGCCGAGTTTAGCGTATCACAGTATCTCGACCGTAACGAAATTAAGCGTAACGACCTGTATACCCAGTATGCACTCATTGCGGCCGACCAGGCCATCAAAGATTCGGGTTTTGACGTAGCCGCCATGTCGCCTTATGATGTGGGCGTCATATTCGGCTCGGCACAGGGCGGCATGCAAACCTTTGAGGAACAAGTAGAAGAATACGCTGTAAAAGGCGAACCCCATTTTAACCCGTTTTTCATTCCTAAAACGTTGGTAAATATGGCTGCGGGCTTAATTTCTATCAAATACGGTTTAATGGGAGTAAACTTTACTACCGTATCTGCTTGTGCCAGTGCCAACAGCGCCATGATGGATGCCTTGAATTATATCCGTTGGGGTAAGGCCAAAATTATTATTACCGGTGGTGCCGATGCGCCCATCACGCCTGCCTCCATGGGTGGGTACAATGCGCTCAAAGCTTTGTCTACCCGTAACAGCGACCCGCAGGCAGCTTCAAGGCCGTTTGATGTAGAGCGCGATGGCTTTATGATGGGCGAAGGTGCAGGCGTATTGGTGCTGGAAGAATACGAACACGCCATACAGCGTGGCGCTACCATTTATGCCGAAGTGGCTGGCGCGGCCATGACCGGCGATGCCTACCATATCACCGCCACCCATCCCGAAGGTAAAGGAGCCATTAAAGCTATGGAACTGGCCTTGCAGGATGCCGGTTTAAACCACAGTGAGGTTGATTACCTGAACGCACACGCTACATCAACCCCGGTGGGCGACATCAGCGAAGCTAAAGCTATTTATTCGGCTTTTGGCGATAGTGAGCGTTTATCGGTAAGCGCAACTAAATCGATGACGGGCCACTTGTTGGGTGCGGCAGGGGCAATAGAGGCCATCATCTCGGCGAAAGCAGTATTGAAAGGTATTGTTCCACCTACTATCAACACCCATCAATTAGACCCGCAAATACCTCAGGGCTTACACATTGTAACGGGCGAGGCTCAGGAAAAGCCGGTGAACGTAGCCTTAAGCAATACATTCGGCTTTGGTGGGCATAATGCTGTCGTGGTGTTTAAAAAGATATAGATATTACTGCTTATAAAAAGCCCCGGGACAATCACTTTATCCTGGGGCTTTTTTCTTTTAGCGGAGGTCTTTTCTAAATAGCACGTCCGTTTGTCGGTCGGTTCCCAGCATAAAATCGTGGCTGCCGCAATGCGTAAAGCCCAGGCTTTCGTATAGTTTAATGGCTTGCAAATTGTGTTCCCAAACGCCCAGCCATATAAAGTCAACATTTTTTTGGGCAGCTTCATCAAAGGCAAAGTTGAGCATTTGCCGGCCGAGCCTTTGGTTCTGGTATTTGGCCGGTACGTATAATCGCTCAATCTCCAGGCTGTTATCTTGCTTATACTCGTTTTGGGCTTCGCCGGTATTCAGTTTAATAAATCCGGCTACCTCACCGTTAAGCATTGCAAAGTAAAAGTCAGCGCCGGGCGTTTGCAGCTCCGCTAATAGTTTTTGATGATTAAAAGATGCCGCTGCATAGGCTTCCATATCATCTGCATTATTTAAATGATAAAACGCCGCAAAAAACGTTTCGCGGCTAATGGCGCTCAGTGTGTCAATATCAGCTTCGGTTACTTTTACCAATTTAATGGTTGGTGTCATGGTAGCAAAGGTAGTACAAAGCATTATTCAAACTGGGCCTGCAGGCGTTCCAGCCGTTCAATCAGGTAGCTTACCTTTTTTTCTTCGCGCTCAATAAACCGGCTCCTCAAATAAAAAGTGGTAAACAACACAGTGATGATGCAAAAGCTGTAGTAAACGATGCGGAACACAATTGGCTTGTTCTCAAAAACCTCGATGGTATACAACGATATACCCAGCGATATCATCACGGCAAATACATAATAAAACCGCCCGTTCAGGTAAGCCCGGCGTTTTTGGTATTCTTTTAAGTCGTTTAAATACGCGGCAGGGTTAAGCGTTACGTCGTGTTTATGTATGGTGCGGTAATCGCCTATTTGCAAAATCAGGTAGGCTACCATGCCAAACAACAATACAAATAAACCAATATAGCTCATGCGCTGCTCAAATACAGCAAAAAGCGTTAGGCCCGCCGTAAAGGTGATGGCCACAATAGTAGCAATGATACTGTAGTAAACCTGTATCCCCAGTTTGTTAATTCCCTTTTTTACCTGTTTCAGCACATCATCTACCGAAAGCCGGGGTTGCTTTGGTTGTTCTTGCCAAACCGATAGCAGGTGTTCAAAGTCTTTCATAATGATTATATAAATCGGTTAGCTTCTGTTTTATACGATAAATCTTCACCCGAAGATTTCCTTCGGAGATACCCGAAATTTCGGCAATCTCCGGATACGGCACTTCATCAAGCACCATGGTAATGATAATTCTTTCTGATTCTTCGAGCTTGGCTATACACTTGTATAACAAAGCTACTTGTTCGTTTTTTTCTGATAATTCTTCTTTACGGGTTTCGGCCAGATGGGGCGTAAGTTCTTCTTTTGCCTGCCGCTTTTCCGACCGCAAATAGGTTAAACAAGTATTTACCGCAATACGGTATATCCAGGTCGAAATCATGGCCGTGTTACGAAACTTATCCAGGTTTTGCCAAACCTTCACAAAGGTTTCCTGAAGCAGGTCGTGGGCCGCGTCTTCGTCGCCGGTGTAACCGTAACAAAGGCGGAAAATTTTTTTTGAGTTCGATTCAAATATCTGCCTAAAGGCAGCATCTTTATCAGCCACTGAAGTAGTATTAAGTTGTATGGTTTAGATGGCGTAAAGATACTTTTTGTTACACGTAATCGTGTTTATTTATCCAGCTCATGGTTTCGGCAGCGTAGTTAACCAGTTTTTCAAAGTCGGATTGGTAATCAAACTGCAGGTCTTCGTGCAGGTTACCAATCAGTTTGCCTGCTTTTTCCAGTTGCTTACTGAGTAGTTGCCGCAAGGGTTTGTAAGTAATCTTTTTTTCAATGCGTTTGATATATTGCTCACAAAAATGCATCAGCAAGTCAATCTCGGCCGGTTTAGATGCCATAAACTTGGCATGTTTGGCAATAAGCTTTAAAATTTTGCGCAGCAACTTTGCCTGGTAATAGCTATGATGAGGCAGCGTTTTGTAAAGGTCTTCTACTTCCTCTTTAATGCCCAGTATGTAGCCCGCCTCGTTGCCCGCCTCAAACAGCAGGTACGACAACAGTTCTTTGTTTTCCTTTTTATATTTAGTTAGCCGCAGGCATAAATCAGTTAACTGACTGCTGCTTAAGTGCTGTAGCTCTTTTTTTATCGATTGTAAATTATAGGTATTTATCCCCATCCCTCTACTTAAATTTTAGCAAAATATTAATAAGTTGTAGCTTAGCTGTTTAATTCGTTTCATGAAACAAAGTAAACTTACCCTTTTTATTTTTATTGCATTGGTGGCCGGCGTTATTACCGGGTACCTGTACAACGTTTACGTCATAAATCAATATAACAGCGAAATTGCCGCTGCCGATGCCAAAGTTAAAACTATTGACACCCGCCTGGTTCAACTCACTGATACAACGGTTACCGAGTACGCCGGTTTGAAAAAAGAACGTGCCGCGGTAGTAAAGGCCCGTAAAGAGAGCGATACTACGCGCGAAGATAAACTGGTAGGTTTTAGTATACTAAGCGATATATTTTTACGACTTATTAAAATGATTGTGGCTCCGCTGGTGTTTACCACGCTGGTGGTTGGCGTGGCCAAAGTGGGCGATGTAAAGGCTGTTGGCCGTATTGGCGGTAAAACCATGATATGGTTTTTGAGTGCCACGCTGGTATCTTTATTATTAGGTATGGTGCTCGTCAACTTTTTCAAACCTGGCGAAACTATGCATATCCCGTTGCCTGATAGTCATTTAAGCAGTGGTATACAAAAGGCAGCTTTATCTCTACGCGATTTTATTACCCATGTTTTCCCGAAAAGTATTTTTGAGGCGCTGGCCAACAACGAAATTTTACAGATTGTGGTTTTTGCCTTGTTTTTTGGTGTAGCAACCGGTGCTATCGGCGAAAAAGGGGAGATTGTAGTAAAAGCGATGGACGCCTTTGCACACGTAATTTTAAAAATTACCGGCTACGTAATGCTGGCGGCGCCACTGGCGGTATTCGGCGCTATTACGGCCGTGGTGGCCCGTCAGGGTTTGGGCATATTGTCGACCTATGCCATTTTTATCGGCGAGTTCTATTTTTCGCTGATAGTATTATGGCTGGTGATTATACTGGCAGGTTTCTTTGTGCTGCGTACCCGGGTATTTAATTTGGTTAACCGCATCAAAGATGCTATGCTGATTGCCTTTAGTACCTCTACCAGCGAGGCCGCTTATCCGCGTATTTTGATGGAACTCGAGCGCTTTGGCTGTAATAATAAAATTGTAAGCTTTGTGCTGCCTTTGGGTTATTCGTTTAACCTCGACGGCTCGATGATGTACATGACCTTTGCTTCTTTATTTCTGGCTCAGTCGTATGGTATCCACTTAAGTTTTAGTCAGCAGTTATCCATGTTATTGGTGCTGATGCTTACCAGTAAAGGTATTGCCGGCGTGCCACGTGCCTCGTTAGTGGTTATTGCAGGAACCATTGCCATGTTTAACATCCCCGAAGCCGGCTTAGCCCTGTTAATTGGCATCGACCCCTTGCTGGATATGGGCCGTTCGGCTACCAACGTGTTAGGTAACGCCATGGCTACGGCTGTAGTAAGCAAGTGGGAAGGAGACTTAAAAGACAATGATAGAATGATTGATTGATAGAATGATAGAATCGGAAAAAGGACTTTTTATCGAGGAATTCAAAGCAAGGACTAAAAGGTTTGTAATTGATTGTATTTCTTTATTCCGGCAATTACCTAAAACAGAGGAAGCCAGAATAATTGGCCGGCAGCTTTTGCGTTCTTCATCCTCAGTTGGTGCCAATTACCGCGCTGCGTGCAGGGCGAGGTCAAGAACCGAATTTCATGCAAAAATATCAATCGTTGTGGAGGAAGCTGATGAAACACTTTTTTGGTTAGAGATACTTATAGAAGCAATTATTGTATCACAGCAAGCTGTCTCAAAGCTATTTAATGTGAAACAACGGAAATCTTAAAAGTCGTCTCTTCTGCCCGCAAATCCGCTAATCAGTAAAAATCAAACTTTCATTTGACCATTTAACGGCTACTCAATACTATTTTTGCAAAACATTATATGTATACGATAAATAGCTTATTCTATCACTCAATAATCAATCATTTTAATATTAGATAATTAATTCATTCTATCACTCTATCATTCACTCATTCTATCATTATCCTCCCCCCATGTCCGATAAAACCAAGAAGATATTTTTTGCACTGACCGTTGTGGTGCCTATTTTACTGTATTGCGCTTACTATTATGGTATGATGATTAAAAACGCACCATACCGCTTTTCCGATTTCCAGTATATGCGCTTTGAATACGGTACAGGCGATACGCTGAAGAACAAATATGATTCTAAAACCGGTGCATACCAGTATGTAACTAAAAGCGGCGCCATTAAAAATATGGAACTGCACCTGACCAAAGACGACCTGCTATACCTGCACCGCAAGGCTGCCGATTTGGGTTTCTGGAACTTTCCGGAGAAAGAAGAGGGTGACGGTTTTGGTGCCGGACAACAGAAGGCTCCTAAGTACATGATGGAGTTTGTTTATAAGAACAAAACCAAAAAGGTGTTTTTTGATGCCTCGTATGCCGGCGACCCGGATTTAAAGGATGCTAACTTGCGATTAATCAAAGAAATACAGATGAAGCTGGACGAGCGCGAAGAGCAAATGAAGAAATAAACAACACGGCAAATAGCTCCAAATTATAAAGCAAACCGCTGTTGTTTATTTGTAAGATGATGCTTATATTTGCACCTCAAATTTTTAAACAATTTAATTAACAAACAATGTACGCAATAGTAGATATAGCCGGACAGCAATTTAAAGTTGCAAAAGACCAGCAAATCTTTGTACACCGCTTACAGGGAGATGAAGGCGCTAGTATTGAATTTGACAAAGTATTGTTAGCTGAAAACGAAGGTAAATTTTCTTTAGGTAGCGCCCTGCAAGGTGCTAAAGTATCAGCAACAATAGTGTCTCATGTAAAAGGTGAAAAAGTTCTTGTTTTCAAAAAGAAAAGAAGAAAAGGTTACAAAAAGAAAAACGGTCACCGTCAGCAATTCACTAAAATCGCCATTACAGGCATTACATTATAATTGAAGGTTTAACGCAAAGCCAAAAGCTTTGATAAAATATTAAAACATGGCTCACAAAAAAGGTGCGGGTAGTTCCAAAAACGGCCGCGAATCGCATAGCAAACGTTTAGGTATCAAGATTTTCGGTGGTCAGCC
>CAJYSL010000245.1 GCA_913777515.1 uncultured Mucilaginibacter sp. | reverse complement strand
ATTAGGATTTACTTTCAACTTTTATCAATTTTGCCTGCATGAATAACCTGCCGCCGTTAGCCGAGCGTATGCGCCCCAAAACGCTTGATGATTATGTAGGGCAACAGCATTTGGTTGGGCCGGGCGCCGTATTGCGTAAAGCTATTGAGTCGGGCAACCTGCCATCGATGATATTCTGGGGACCGCCGGGCGTGGGCAAAACTACGCTGGCTTATATTATATCACAAAGTTTATCGCGGCCATTTTTTGCGCTGAGCGCCATCAATTCGGGCGTTAAAGATGTGCGGGAGGTGATAGAGAAAGCAGCCTTGCTTAAACAGGGCGGGCAAACCTTGCCGGTATTGTTTATTGATGAAATTCACCGTTTCTCCAAATCTCAGCAAGACTCGTTGTTGGGCGCGGTGGAGCGGGGTATTGTAACCCTGATTGGCGCTACTACCGAAAACCCGTCGTTCGAGGTGATATCGGCGTTACTCTCCCGCTGCCAAGTGTACATTTTACAGCACCTGCACGAAGATAACCTGATTAGCCTGCTCAATAAAGCCATGCAGCAGGACGAGGTGCTTAAGCATAAAAATATTAAAATTCATGAGCATGAAGCATTACTCCGTCTTTCGGGCGGAGATGCCCGTAAGCTGCTTAATATTTTTGAGTTGCTCATTAATGCCATTGATGCGCCCGAAATTGTAGTGACCAACCAGGCCGTGTTGGATAATGTGCAGCAAAACATGGCTTTGTACGATAAAGCCGGTGAGCAGCACTATGATATTATTTCGGCCTTTATTAAATCTATACGGGGCAGCGACCCTAATGGCGCGGTGTACTGGCTGGCCCGTATGCTGGCTGGTGGCGAAGACCCTTTGTTTATTGCCCGGCGTATGCTCATCCTGGCCTCAGAGGATATTGGCAATGCTAACCCCAACGCTTTGCTGCTGGCACAAAGCTGTTTTGAGGCGGTAAATGTGATTGGCATGCCCGAGGCGCGTATCATTTTATCACAAACTGCCGTTTTTTTGGCTACGTCGGCTAAAAGTAATGCCAGCTATATGGCCATTGGCGAGGCCATGTCATTGGTAAAACAAACCGGCGATCTGCCCGTGCCGCTACACCTGCGCAACGCCCCTACCAAACTCATGAAAAATATTGGTTACGGTAAAGATTATAAGTACGCCCATAGCTATGAAGGCAGCTTTACCGACCAGGATTTTTTACCCGATGCTATTAAAGGCACTAAGCTTTACGACCCAGGCAACAACGCCCGAGAAAACGAAGCCCGCGAAAAGCTCCGCAAACTTTGGGGCAATCGGTATAAATATTAGTGGTGATTGTGAGAGCTATTTGGACCGGCTTTTGACACCAGATAAAAATTAAGCAATACGCAGATTAAACCGTTTACACCGATACTTTTCTAATAAACTTTTATTACCTGACCAGTAATCTGCCTGGTCAGCATTGATTTAAATTAACATTAAAACTTATGTTTACAATTAGAAAAGCCACACCGGCGGATGCCGACACGATTGTAAAAATTGCCCACCAAACGTGGTGGCCAACCTATAGCCAGATTTTATCTGCCGAACAAATATCTTATATGCTATCGGTAAACTACCTGTCGGACAAGATTGCCAACCAGATTGCCACGCAAAGCCAGGTTTACTTGATTTTGGAAGAAGACGGGCAGCCGGTGGCCTTTGCCTCCTATTCGGTCCGCGAAGAAGATGCTGAAGTTTACAAACTGCAGAAACTCTATTGCCATCCAAGCACTCAGGGTAAAGGCTATGGTAAAGCTTTGATTGATTACGTTGTTGATGTAGTACAGCAAGCTGGCAAAAAAACACTCGAACTGAATGTTAATCGCGATAACAACGCCAAAACCTTTTACGAGAAAATGGGATTTGAGGTGGCTTATGAAGAAGACATCCCGATTGGCCCTTACTGGATGAACGACTATGTGATGCGTAAGCGACTATAAAGTTTTTGCATCTTTGATAAATAGTAGCAACTCTGTTTTCTCATCAGGGTTTACAGTTCCGTTGCGGTAAAAACCCATCTTATCAAGCAGCGCAATAGACCGCTGGTTGCCTGGAGAGGTAATAGCTGCAATATGCTCTTGTTGTAAAAACCCGAATGCATATTGCAAAGTAGCTGTCGCTATTTCATGTCCGTAACCTATGCCCTCATATCGGGGCAGTAAGGCGTAGCCTATATCTAAATACTGCAAATACGGCCGCTTCAACAATCCACACATCCCTATGGGGGTTTGGCTATCCTTTAGCTCTACCAGGTAAAGCCCAAAGCCGCTTACCACGTAACTTAACAAGGGGCCTTGCAGTAAATAACTTTGCGCATCGGCCACCGTTTTAATATTGCGGTCGCCAATGTATTGCAACCAGTTTGGGCTATTTAGTAACTCAACTACAAACGTGGCATCAGCCATCGTAAAATGGCGTAGCGTAAGCCTTTCCGTTTGCAGCACAATCGTCATATCGCAATTAATGGATGAAAAGCAAACGTAATAAAAAAACCACAAGTGCAATACTTGTGGTTTGATAAAGAATTATTTTCTACGCTTAACGCTCCAGTTTGGCAATACGCTTGGGCGTGTCTTTGCCCGCAATGATACTACGTGAGCTTAAGGCAATGGCCCTGATAGTAGCCGTAATGTTGGTTACATCCAAAGAGCTAAACTCGTCTTTTACCGAGTGATATAGTTTATCTGTATCAATCTGGTCGGTTGATATAGTATGCGCTGGTACGCCTAAACGTGCTAGGGTGGCATTGTCACTCCGGTAAAACAGGTTTTGTGCCGGGTATGGGTCCGGGTAAAATTTAAAGGCCGTTCCGTCTAAGTTACGCTGCAAAATTTCGCCAAAATCCGAGCGCTCGTAACCAGTAATAAAGGCTGTATTTTCGCCAAACTTCGACGTTTTACCAATCATCTCGATGTTAAACATCGCCACTGTTTTTTCAGGGTCAAGCTGCTTTGAAAAATACTGTGAGCCAAAACCGCCAATTTCTTCGGCTGTAAAAGCTACAAAAATAAGGGTACGCTCATTATCATTCAGCTTTTTGTAGTACTTAGCCAGGCTAATCACAGCTGTAGTTCCGGAAGCATCATCATCAGCACCGTTGGCAATGCTATCCCCTTCCATACCGCGCAAAATACCCAAATGGTCATAATGGCCCGAAAAAACCACATACTCATCAGGTTTGCTTTTACCAGGCAACATACCGGCTACGTTAAATATAGGTGGGTTATCTAACTTGGTTTTAAAATTAACCTCAAAGTTCTTAACTTCACCAAAGTTGCCCAGTACCATTACCACCTGCTGCGTGTTGTTGGCGGCAATAGGTTCTTTCATGCTGATATTATCACCGGCAAAACGGCTATGTACTTGCTTAAAGATGGATTCAAATTGCGGGTCAATCAGTATCAGCGTCTTTTTACCGCTGCGGATATAATTGCGGTACTCAGTCTGAAAGTTTTGCCCGGCCGCAATTTTCACTACCTGTACATCGGCATCATTTTTCCAACTAAAATCGGCACCGCCGGCTATCGCAATATTATTGGGAGCAATGGGTTGCCCCTCAATACTTACCTGCATTTGTGTAGGCGTGGTGCGGTAAACCGTAAAATTTTGGCGGTAGCCGGTATTGCCTTTGAGCGGCTGCAAGTCAATCTTTTTAAATTCGCCTTCAATAAAAGTCGCAGCTTTATCAATGCCCGGCGTACCCGTTTTGCGGCCTTCCATGTCATCGGCACTCAGCGTTTTAATTAAACGCTCCACATCACTCTGCTTTATTAGCTTATTCACATCCTGCGCAAAGCCGCTTAAACCCGTGGCCATTAGTGCCAGGGCAATCGTATATTTCTTAATCATCATTTTACTTTGGTTGATAACCACTTGCTTCTAAATTCTTTTTGTGCTGCCGAGAGTTCCTTACCTGCCGTTTCGTAACTCACTACCTCATACATTGGGTTTTCTTGAAGGGTTACAGTAGCCTGGTGGTTGCCCGCACGGTCTTTATAGGTATAAACTACGGCATCGCCTATTTTCTTGCCATCTAAAGCCGCATTGTAGGCTTGCAAATCTTTCACTTCTTTACCATCAACCGTCAGGATGGTGGCACCGGCATCAATACCCGCTTTGTAAACAGGTGTACCCATAACCGTATTGCTTTGCACATAAAGTCCGCCATCGGCAGGACTCATCCGCAATGTTCCGGCCCATGCTTTACCGGCCTGGGCTCTGCGTAATATCAAACCGGCTTTATCCAGCAATTGCTGGTAATTGTTTTTCTCAGCGCCGTAAATGTATTTTTTAAAAAAGTCGGCTGCAAACGTCGGGTTTTTAGTCACCAAAGCCAGTACAGCCTGCAGGTCTGGTATGGTATATGGCTTTTCAGGTTTGCCGTGAGTTAGCCACATGGCACGCATGTAATCATCCAGGGTTAAGTTAAATTCGCTGCGCAGTCTTAAATCTAAAGCCAATGCAGTAGCACCGCCATAAGTATAATAGCTTGTAAATATGTTAGCGTTGTTATTAGGGTCGATAGACACACCGGCATCTGCAAAAACGGCGTAGCGGCTCATTTGTGCAGGTGAGTAGCGGGCTGCGGCAGGCGTGTTTAAAACGGTGTTTACCAAACCGGCTATCGTGCGTGTGTATCCTTCTTGCTCACGTAAGCCAGCACGTACCAACAGCATCTCGCCGTAATATTGGGTAAAGCCCTCGGCAAACCACAACTCGCTGCTCATGTTGGCA
This sequence comes from uncultured Mucilaginibacter sp., assembly GCA_913777515.1. Taxonomy (GTDB): domain Bacteria; phylum Bacteroidota; class Bacteroidia; order Sphingobacteriales; family Sphingobacteriaceae; genus Mucilaginibacter. The sequence goes on along the minus strand of CAJYSL010000245.1, from coordinate 436 downwards.
TGCTCAAAATTAAAAGGCTCTAACGATTTTGGACGGATACGCTCTACATTCCAGCTATGAAAATACTCGTGTGCAAAGGTGCCCAGCAAGCGGTTTTCGTTACCGGCAATTTTCGGCGTGGTTTGCACAATGCTGGTAGAGTTACGGTGCTCCATACCATCGCCGCCATTGGTGGCTGCTACATCGTGTAAAAAAACATAGTTGCCATAATCGTAAGCCGGCAACTCACCAAACACGGCCTGTGCCTCCAGCGTAATCTTTTTTACCATTTGCCCGAAGGCATCAACTGTGGCCTGGTCATCGCTGCTGTGGGTAGTGAGGCGGATGGTTTGCCGCTTACCTCCCGGATTAGCCACATCCCAACTTACACTTTTATAATCAGCCAGCGAGGTTGGGCTATCCATCATGTATTGCATGTTGGGCGCCGAATAAAAAC
>CAJYSL010000244.1 GCA_913777515.1 uncultured Mucilaginibacter sp. | reverse complement strand
TGCAGCACCACATTGTGCCTTTGCACCAGCGCTTTGCGGTCTATTTTGGTTTGCGCCCAAACGGCAGGTGCCATCAGGCTGATGCCGGTAAGTATGTACAGTTTTTTAAACCAATGGCTCATAAATTATGGTTACGTTATCTTAAATAGAAATGAGGAAGCCGTCATATACTTGCCGCCTTGCGATGCGGTAAACAGGTAGGTTGGCTTGCCGTTTTGAAATAATAGTTGCGGCCGCTCAAAGCGACCATATTTTTTGAGGTAAGATGGTGGCTCGGGCTGTTTAATACCGTAATGTGCCGCATCATAATACGCCACTTGCGGCTCATCCCACCGGGTACCATTTTTTGACTGCATTAGCAGGCCATACTCATGGTTAAATATACCCATGTCGCGGGCCAGCATGTTGATGTGTCCTTTATCTGTCCATACAAAGGCATCCTCTAATTGTGCATTGTTAGGTCTCGATGAAAAATCAATAACCGGGTTGCCTTTATATTTTATGTACGGCCCTTCCAGCTTTTGCGCTATAGCCAGCCCGTATTTGCGGTTGCCTTTTACAACCGGGTCGGTCGAGTTTTCATATTCTGCCGTATTCCACGATTTGTAGTATAACCAGTACTCGCCGTTATGTTTAATAAAGGCTGGGTTGGTGGTACAATGGTCATCCCAGGCACCGGCAGGTCCAGCTTCAAGCAAGGTGGCGTCAGGACGTTTCCAGGGGCCATCCAAACTTGGGGCGGTGGCTAAGCCAATGCGCTTGGTGTTGGTTTTACCATTAGAATTGCCCATAAAAAACAGGCAGTACTGACCATCAACATATTTAATAGAAGGGTTATGGCAGGTAGTTGCATCCCAGTAACCCGGGCCACGCGGTGCCAGTACTACATTCGTAAACTTAAATTCTTCTTCGGGACCATCGGCAACGGCGTGGCAAATTTCGGAACCGTTAATCCATCCTCCCATCTTTTTACCGGCTACCCAGCGCGAAAAAAAGACATGTATTTTGCCGTCGGCAGCTTCGATAGGGCTGTTACACCACACATAATAACCATCCATTTCCAGCCTCCGCCCAACCGGCTTTAGCTTTTTTGCAAAGTCAGATACCTTGCCCCCATCAGGCCATAAACCGGCCTGAACTAATTGCGGCATAATTAACGCCGCTGAACTCAGCGCCAGCTTTTCAATAAAATCTCTTCGGTCCATATCGCTATATCAATACCAACGCTATTTAGTCAATCTAAAATACATGTAATAGACTATGCTTATAAACTTTGCAGGCACAATAAAATTTTAAAACAAAAGACGCCGCTTTGGCGCCTTTTGTCTGTAGTAATTAGTATTTAGGATGTTGTTGCCCTTTTAATCCGGGGTTCACATCAATGATAGAAGTTGCAATAGGCAATATCTCCACCTTTTCGCGCTCCAAACCGCGGAACAAATTTGTAATTAAGGCATTGTTAGGTGCCAGTGTACCTTGCGAGTTTAAAATGGAGGCATTATGCATCCGTAAAACCACGTTACCTGCCTTGGCCATCGTGGTCGAATCGGCCGGGGTAAGGGTCTTGTAGCCGGTGAATGACACGGCTACCACGGGGTCTTGGAAGGATGTGGCAATAGTGCGTTTGTACACCCGGTAGCGGTCAATGTTGGCATAGGCGCCGGTAACACCGGCCATATCGTTCAGGTTTTGTTTGGTTTTGGTAAGGGTTTCATACAAAATACCCCAACGCTCCAAATCCGTACGGCGCAGAGATTCGAAACCAAACTCAAACTTACGTTCATTAATAATCGCATTGCGGAAGCCCTGATAATCGGACGGTGTAGTGCCGATTTTAGAGGCATCACCGCCAAAGCCGCGGGTACGTACCTGCTCAAAAGCTGTCTTGGCCTCACCGGTTGGTGCGTTGTTATATTCGTTCAAGGCCTCGGCATACATCAACAAAATATCAGAGTAGCGTAGTACCGGCCAGTCAATGTCGCGCTTGTTTACGGCCGTACCGGTGTTTGGCCCCCAGTTTACCCTGAATTTACCGATGGTATTGCTCGAGTACGTATTCATGTCTCTGCCATTATCAGCATTGATACCATAATTACAGATGGTGACATCGCGACGCAAATCACCGGCGGCAAAATCGTACCAATAAGTTGGCGTTACCGCCATGGCCGGCTGGCTTTTGCCAAACATACAACTGGCATGGGCAAAAATACCGTTGGTATATCCCGAGCTCGACTCGTTATTGTCCTGCCCCCATTGCCCGTATAACAACAACGATTCGTTATCATATTTACTGGTAATCAGGTTACGGAAAACCGTTTCAAAACTTGGCTGCAGACTATTTTCGCCTTTATCTATCACTTGTTTACAAGCATCAGCCGCTATTTTGTATAGCTCTTTAATGCGGTTAACATCAGGGCGCTGCGCAATTTTAACAGAGCCCGGCGAAAACGTGGTTAAATCCCAACGCAGGGAATAACCGGCGGCGTATAACGCTACACGGGCCAAAATGCCTAAAGCAGCCTGCTTGGTAAAACGCTCGTAAGTGGGTACCATGCCTGCACTTTTCCAAGGTAGTAAGCCTGCTGCGGTTTGCAGGTCTTTTACGCAGCCATCATAAATCACATCGCGGCTAACGCGTGATGACGAAAACTGCCCGGTTTCGCCCACCGGCTCGGTGCTGTAAGGCACATCGCCAAAAAAGCGGATAAGGTTTAGATAATTCATGGCGCGGATGGCATATGCTTCGCCCAACAACATGTTCCACTTAGGTTTTTGTGCATCGCTTACGCTCATGCCCTGCAAACCTTTAATGGCTACATTGGCATACTCAATGCCGGCATACATAGCTGTAAACGTAGAGCTGGGCGATATGGAGGGCGTGTAAACGTAATTACCTACCTGGTTTTTACTGTTTGAGGTAGACTCGGTAGACATACACTCATCAGTACCCATACCCAGCTGGTAATACAGCTCGCGGTTAAAGGTTTGCGAATAACAGCCTACTACTACCATTTCGGCACGGTCTACCGTTTCAAAAATATTTTGACTATCGTATTTGGTTACCGATGGCTGCTCCAGGAATTTTTTACACGAATTGAGGGAAAGCGAAGTAAGCCCGACAGTGATTAACAGATATATCTTTTTCATGACTCAACTATTTTAAAATGAAACATTAACACCAAACACTATACTTTTAGAAACCGGGTAAGCCGAATCATCAATACCCTGCGTTAAGATGCTTGATGTGGCCGATACTGCCGGGTCGTAGCCTTTGTATTTGCTGAAGGTGTGGATATTGTTTAGCGTGCAGTACAGCCTTGCCCGGGTCAGCCTTACTTTTTGCATCCACGATTTTGGAATACTGTAACCCAGGGTAATGGTGTTTAAACGTAAATAAGAACCATCCTCTACGTAGTAATCAAGGGCATCGCTGATGGCAATTTTATTGTCGCCATGCAGACTCCACAAAGCATTGGGGTCAAACTGCTGCGGATTTAACTGTGCCAGCCGGTTCAGGTTAAAGGTTTCCTTCCCAGTGTTGGGGTCAACCAGCGTGTAGTGCGTATTCATCACCGTAAGTGTATTTTGGTTAGGCAGGTAAGGGCCTATAAAACGCTGTGTATTGGCGTTGAACACTTTGTTGCCTACGGCAAAGTTCATAAACACGGTAAAATCAAAGCCTTTGTAGTTAAATGTGTTGGTCATACCGCCCTGAAACTTGGGTTGTGCATTGCCGATAACTGTACGGTCATTGGTTGACCATACCGGGTTGCCGTTGGCATCTTTTTCGCCGGCGATAGTTTGATACTTTAAGTCGCCGGGTTTTAGGTTGGCTATGTTAGCCGACTTGGCGCGCGGCACACCTGCTTTAAGGGTATAGGTTCCGTTAGCGTTTTGGGTAAAATCATCAGTAGTATATACCCCGGCATAACGGTAACCATAAATTTGCCCCAGCGGCTGACCTACTTTAATTAAAAAGTCTACCCGGCTATTGTAATTGCTGATAAAATAATCCTGGTCGCTTTGGCCGTACAAGGCCAGCACCTTAGACCGGTTAAAGGCAATATTAAAGTTGGTTTTCCACCTGAACTGTTTAGTCGCAATGTTGTTGCTCCCCAGCACAAACTCAATACCGCGGTTACGGATGGAGCCAATGTTTTGGTACTGACTGGTATAACCGGCAGTAGGCGGAATAGCAGCCCGGATAAGTAAATCGCTCGACTCGTTGTTATATACATCGGCCGACAAGGTGAACCGCCCTTTCAGAAAATCAAGGTCTAAACCAACGTTGGTTGATTTGGTAGTTTCCCACTTGATGGCCGGGTTACCC
>CAJYSL010000243.1 GCA_913777515.1 uncultured Mucilaginibacter sp. | reverse complement strand
ATCGAAAATACCAACGAAGCCTTGCGGCGCAATGGCATCATACTACAACCCACGGAACGCATTACTGCCGATTCGGTTAAAGAAGAAGTACGCAAGGGCATTATTATCGCGCCTCCATCGGCCGTGGGCACGCCATGGATGCGCAAGTTTCAACCCTATAGTTTTGGGTATTGCTCGGGCTGGATGGCCATACGCGGGGCCAAGCGCCGCCGGGCGGCCGACCGCGGTTTCGTGATGTCTGACCATGCCGATTGGGACGGATTAGTCAGCGCAATTGATGCCACTGGCTGCGAAAAAGTTTATCTGACCCATGGCTATACGGCCAGCTTTTCGAGGTATTTGGCCGAGATAGGTTTTGATGCTTCGGAAGTGCATACGTTGTATGGTGGCGAAGAAGAGGGAGCACCGCCGCAGCCTGCTGAAGGCGGTAAGCAAGATGCTGTTGCAGAAGAAAAGCTGGACAACGAAATTACACTATCTGCCGAAGAAGAGCTTTTGAACGAACTTCCGGCGGATGAAAAACAAGGAGGGTTAATATGAAAGCCTTTGCCCAACTGTTTACTGCGCTCGACGAAACCAACAAAACCAACGAAAAGGTTAAGGCGCTTAAAGATTATTTTGCCTGCGCGCCCGATACTGATAAAATGCACATGCTGGCCCTGTTTACCGGGCGCAACCCTAAAAGGCAGATTAACGCTACGCAGTTTAGGCTTTGGGCTATTGAGGCATCTAACATACCGGCCTGGCTTTTCGAAGAAAGTTACCATGTGGTAGGCGACCTGGCCGAAACGGTAGCCTTATTACTGCCCGACCATCAAAACAGCAGCAACAAAACCCTCACCGAGTGGATTGCCGAAATTAATGCATTGGATAAACAGCCCGATGTAGAAAAACAACATTGGCTTACCCAAGCCTGGGCAACCCTTAATGCGCAGGAGCGCTTTGTATTTAACAAGATACTGACAGGTAGTTTCAGGGTCGGGGTATCGCAAAGCCTGGTGATTAAGGCCTTGGCAGATGTGTCTGATTTGGATGCCGCCACACTTACTCACCGGCTGATGGGCAACTGGATGCCCGGCACTTATCAGTTCGAAGAACTGGTGCATACTGATACCGCTCTGGAGGATGTATCAAGGCCTTATCCGTTCTTTTTGGCTTACCCGGTGCAGGAAACATCTACGGTGCAAAAATCGCCGGAAGCCTTACAGTCTTTGTTAGGCGGTGCCCAAGAGTGGCAGGCCGAATGGAAGTGGGATGGCATACGCGCCCAATTAATTAAACGTAACGGCGAAATTTTTATCTGGAGCCGGGGCGAGGATTTGGCTACGGATAAGTTTCCGGAACTGCACCCGTTTTTATATGACCTGCCCGATGGAACGGTGCTCGACGGCGAAATACTTTCGTTTAAAAATGACTTGCCCTTGCCTTTTGCCAACCTGCAAACCCGCATCGGCCGTAAAACGCTCAGCAAAAAAATACTGGAAAAAAGCCCCGTAGCTTTAATTGCTTACGATTGTCTGGAGTACGCTGGTGAAGATATTCGCTATAAAACGCAGGTTGAACGCCGGGCGATACTCGAGGGACTGCAAGCGGTTACCCAGCACCCGGAGATATTCCGTATTTCAGAAGTGATTAATTTTGATAGCTGGGAAGCGTTAACTACCATCCGCGAAAAATCGAGAGAGATGGTGGCCGAGGGTATTATGCTGAAGCGCAAAGATGCTCACTACCAGGGTGGACGTCGCCGGGGCGACTGGTGGAAATGGAAAATAGACCCTTTATCGATAGATGCCGTAATGGTATACGCCCAAAAAGGCCATGGCCGCCGCGCCGACCTGTACACCGACTATACCTTTGCCGTATGGGATGGAGACAAGCTGGTGCCTTTTGCCAAAGCCTACTCGGGGCTTACCGATACCGAAATTAATAAGGTAGATAACTTTGTAAAACGTAACACGCTCGAAAAATTTGGCCCGGTGCGTACTGTAAAACCCGAACTGGTTTTTGAGATTGGGTTTGAGGGTATCAACAAATCCAACCGCCACAAATCGGGTGTGGCCTTACGCTTTCCGCGGATATTGCGCTGGCGGCATGACAAGCCCAAAGAAGAAGCCGATACGCTGGAAACACTAAAGGCTCTGTTAGGTGAATGATATGCTGCTGTATGATTATTTAAGGTCAGTAATATGACAGCATTTTAAATATGCACTCTTTTATAAGCAGCTTTTTTACCCGAACATTGTACCTTAATTAATTGCAATTTTTATGGGACAACTGATAGATGATTTCAACTCCTACCGTACCAAAATGAACGACAGGATTATGGAATCGGCCAATACCAATATCAAACGCTTTTTTGCCTTAGATACTACTACCTACGCCGACGGCGCACTGGACGTAAAAACCAAGGAAATGTTAGGCCTGGTTGCCAGCATGGTGTTACGTTGCGACGACTGCATTAAGTACCATTTAGGCAAATGCCACGAAGCCGGTGTAAATCACGCCGAAATGAATGAGATATTTATGATTGCCAACCTGGTAGGCGGCTCCATCGTCATCCCGCATTATCGCCGTGCGGTAGAGTATTGGGATGAGTTGAATGCGCAGTAAGCAACAGTTAGAACCGAAATTTTTAAAGGCAAATCTTGATAGGTTTGCCTTTTGTTTTTGATAAAAATATTAGCATTTTAGCGCAACATCATTTATCAAACATGGCAACTTCAACCTCAACCATCCGCTGCCACTGGTGCGGCAACGACGATTTGTATACCCAATACCATGATGAAGAATGGGGAAAAGAGGTACATGATGATAAAGTGCTGTTTGAGTTTTTGGTGCTCGAGTCGGCCCAGGCCGGTTTGAGCTGGATTACGATATTACGCCGCCGCAAAAACTACCGCAGGGCATTTGCCAATTTTGATGTACATGCCGTGGCTGCTTTTACGGCCGATGATGTGGAGCGCTTGATGCAGGATGCCGGCATCATCCGTAACCGGTTAAAAATTAACGCTACTATTGCTAACGCCCGGCATTTTATCGAGGTGCAGCAGGAGTTTGGCTCGTTCGACCGCTACCTGTACAGCTTTATGCCCGGCGGCAAACCCATAGTCAGCCAGTCGGCTACTATCCCTGTAAGCACCGATATATCAGATGCCATCAGCAAGGACATGAAAAAACGTGGCTTCAAGTTTTTTGGTACTACCATTTGTTATGCCTACATGCAAGCCACCGGTATGGTGAACGACCACGTGCCCGATTGCGCTTTTAGGTAGTTTATTTTGATTGTTGTGATTTTGGATTGATTTCACCGATGAAAAGTATAGGTGTTTAAACCTTAACATGTTTCTTGTTTACTGAATGGTGCGGTAGGTTTACGGGCATTAAATTGTACTTTTGCTGTTATATTTTAAATGACGTTTTTGATGAAATCGGGCAGCATAAATCGGTGTAATTATCTGCATTTCACCTGCGCAATCATCTCATTATAATCTAAATCAATGAAGAAATTATTTCTCCTGGATGGTATGGCGCTGATGTACCGGGCGCATTTTGCACTGAGCAAAAACCCGCGTTTTACCTCGGGCGGCTTAAAT
>CAJYSL010000242.1 GCA_913777515.1 uncultured Mucilaginibacter sp. | reverse complement strand
TTCTTAGTTTTGCAGTTCAAATGGCTTACAAGTTTATAGATAATTACCGCGAGAAGGGTGCCCGCAAAAGGCTGGTTGATGTTTTAAAGAAGAAAGGTATTGAAGATGAACACGTGTTGCAAGCCATTAATAAAGTGCCCCGCCACTACTTTTTCGACGAGACTTTCTGGAACCAGGCCTACAAGGATATTGCTTTCCCGATAGGTGAAGGGCAAACTATTTCGCAGCCCTACACAGTGGCCTATCAATCCGAATTACTGCATATACATAAAGGTCAAAAGGTACTCGAGATAGGTACGGGCTGCGGCTATCAAACCTGTATATTGATGGAGTTAGGTGCCGACGTTTATACCATTGAGCGGCAGGAAGCTCTTTATCACCGTACTATTCAGGTTTTGCCGTACATGGGTTACCGCCCCAATTTCTTTTTAGGTGATGGTTCAAAAGGAATTGAAACCCATGCGCCTTACGATAAAATTATAGTGACTGCCGGTGCACCCACCGTGCCAGAAGTGTTGCTCCGCCAGCTTAGAGTAGGGGGCATGCTGGTCATCCCCGTTGGTGACGAGCAGGAGCAAAAAATGGTCACTATTTTAAAAGTAGGTGATAACGACTATGAGAAGGTAGTACTCGACACCTTCCGTTTTGTGCCCCTGGTAGGCGACCAGGCCTGGTAGTTTAGCAGTCGGCACCGCTGATTGCCGTAAAAGGTTATAAGAAAGAATGCTATAAAAAGAGCGACTAATCATCAATTATCGCTCTGCAAGCATCTGTATTCTATATTCAAATTTATCGCTTCATTACCCGGCTCAACTCAATCTTATTGTCGCGTTCTTTCATAGTTTCGCGTTTATCAAAGGTCTTTTTACCCTGGGCCAGGCCAATTTTTAATTTAGCAAAGCCGCGTTCGCTGATAAACATCGCTAAAGGCACAATGGTAAAGCCTTTCTCTTCGGTACGGGTACGTAGTTTTTTCAGTTCTTTTTTAGTAAGCAACAGCACACGGTCGCGCTTGGCCTCATGGTTATAAAACGAGCCATGTGAGTATTCGGAAATGTGCAGGTTACGCACATATAGCTGGTCGCTGATGAAAGTGCAAAACGCATCATTCAGGTTTGCCTTTCCTTCGCGGATTGACTTGATTTCGGTACCCAACAGTTTAATACCCGCGGTATATTCATCGAGTACGTGATATTCAAAGTAGGCTTTTTTATTTTTAATGTACAGTTGTTCGTTCATGGCTTAGCCTGCAAATATGCAATTTATTTTTGTGGCGATTTTACTACCAGCACGGGTATATTCACCAGGTGCCGTACTGTATCAACAGTAGTGCCGTAAATTAAATCCTTAAAAGCTTTGTGTCCGTGCGAGCCCATCACCAAAAACTCGATAGCTTGTGAGGTAACTACCTGCGCAATGGCGTTGCCGCGGTTACCGTAACCAATGCTGGTTGAAGCATGGTAGCCCAACTCTTTCAGCGCGCTTACGTATTGCTCCATGTTGGCAAAATCGCTTTGCGTTTCGTAGTCCATTACCTGCGTACCATGGTAGCGGGCACCGGCCGTTTCTACCACGTGGATGAGTGTATAACTGGCCAGCGTGCCACCTTGTTTAATAGCGTGCTTAATGGCAATTTCATCATTCGGCGTAAAATCGATGGCTATACCTATTTTCTTGTAATCAGTAATCTGCAATCCTTGGATAGACATGGCAATCCCGTGCGGTACCGCAGTGAATTTTTTATGGCCGGCGCTGATTAATGGTTTAACAAAAACATATAACAGCAAAACGCCAATAGCAATTGCAATAGGGGTAACCAAGTAATGAATTAAGCCCGCTGAACCCGGGTTAGCGTCAGCCCATTTACCAATCTCTTCAACCACTAAGCGCCCGTTTAAACCAACAATAAGGGCGGCAAAAAACCAAGCCATCACCCTAACCCAAAGTTTGTTGGCAAATTTGCCCATCGTTTTTTTGTCGGACGTGAAGTGTATTAAGGGTATTACGGCAAAGCCCAACTGTAAACTCAACACTACCTGGCTAAGTACCAGCAATCGGCCCAAGCCGTTTTCGCCGGCATAAAGCAAGGTTAAGTAAGCCGGTAAAATAGCCAGCAAGCGGGTTAATAAACGGCGCAGCCAGGGGGCAATCCGTAAGTTAAGGTGCCCTTCCATAATAATCTGCCCGGCCAAAGTGCCGGTAACGGTTGAGCTTTGCCCGGCGGCAATTAACGCAATGGCAAATAGCTTGGGGGCCATGCTGCCAAAAATGTTATTGAGTAGTTTGTGCGCATCTTCAATCTCGGCTACCTGATGATAACCATTTCGAAAAAAGGCACTGGCCGCCAAAATCAGGATAGCCGCGTTTACAAAAAAGGCAAGGTTAAGGGCAATGGTGGTGTCCCAAAAATTAAATTTAATGGCATTGCGGATACCCTCATCGCTACGGTCAATTTTGCGGGTTTGCACCAGCGATGAATGGAGGTATAAGTTATGCGGCATTACCGTAGCGCCTATAATACCAATAGCGATATATAAAGCATCGTGGTTTAGTGTGGTAGGGATAAAGCCTTTGGCCAGTTCGGGCAGTTCGGGCTTTACAATAACCATCTCTATCAAAAACGAAAGTCCTACTATAAAAATCAACGATACAATAAAGCCTTCCAGTCTACGCATACCTTTATTAAGTAGAAAGAGCAGGAGCAGCGTATCCAACATGGTAATAGATACCCCCCAAATGAGCGGCAAGCCAAACAAGAGTTGCAAGCCTATGGCCATCCCTATAATTTCGGCCAGGTCGCAGGCGATGATTGAGATTTGTGCTAAGACGTACAAGCTAAAGTTTACAAAGCGCGGGTAGGTTGATTTAGAGGCTTGGGCAATATCCAATCCACGCACGATACCCAAACGGGCACTTAACGACTGTAACAGTAAGGCAATGAGGTTTGACATCAACAAAACCCAAATCAACTTATACCCAAACTGACTGCCCGCTTGTAAATCGGTTGCCCAGTTGCCAGGGTCCATGTAACCCACGCTAATCAGGTAGGCCGGACCAATAAAGGCCCATATTTTACGCCAGCCGGTTTTGCTTTCGGTATCTACCGAACTATGCACACTGCTTAACGATTCACTGTGAGAACTCATAATAATACCAGTATATTTTTAGCCACTTCGTGGCTGATGTTAAACTCTTTGTTTGATGGCTCCACCATCACCGAAAGGTCGTAATTGCTCACTTCGGTCACGGTGATAGTTTGCCCCAGCGTAAGCCGGCTTTTTTCGAGGTATTGTAAAAAACTGGCCGAATGGTCGGTTACGCCGGCAATTTTAGCACACTGCCCTTTGCTTAAAAGTAGGGCAGGTTGCAAAGATTCATGCTGTTTGAAGTTGCCTTGGGCATCGGGTATCGGGTCGCCGTGCGGGTCAAACCGCGGGCAGCCCATAAATTCGTCGAGGCGGTCGATTAGCTTTACCGAGGTAATGTGTTCCAGTTCTTCGGCCATCTCGTGCACTTCGTCCCACTTAAACTGTAGTTTTTCCACTAAAAAATATTCCCATAGCCGGTGCTTGCGCACAATTACCAGGGCCGACTTCCTGCCTTGCTCAGTTAAGCTTACGCCCTGATAACGAGCATAGTTAATCAGCTTTTTTTCGGCCAGCTTTTTAAGCATGTCAGTTACCGTAGCCGCCTTGGTACCTATGGCTGCTGCAATTTCATTAGTGGTTGCACTATCCTTGCTCAGCAATAAGTGGTAAATGCTTTTTAAGTAATTTTCTTCTGTAAATGAGTGCATTTATACAAATCTAATATTAAATTTAGATTAGTCTAAATTTATGAACTGGTAGAATTAGCTTTTGTTTATCATTGTCAATAAAAAATTTTATTTTGTGCCTTTGAGCAATATCTTTGCAGTCATGGGTGCCGAATTAGATAAGATAGACTTACAGATTTTAAAAATATTACAGGAAAACGGACGGATAACCAATCTTCAGCTCTCTAACGAAATTGGATTATCTCCGGCACCTACCCTCGAGCGCGTTCGCAAACTGGAAAACGCAGAGTATATTAAAAGTTACCATGCCTTGGTAGATGAAGAGAAACTTGGCTTAGGTATTAAAACTTTTATACAGGTATCGCTCGATTT
>CAJYSL010000241.1 GCA_913777515.1 uncultured Mucilaginibacter sp. | reverse complement strand
CAGGCTTTGATGATAAAGCCTGGAAAAAGGTGGTAATCGTAGATGGTTCGCCGATATTAAACTCGCAACTGGCCGAGCCGCTAAAAATATTTGACCAGTTTACGCCGCAAAAGGTAAGCGATTTGGGTAATAACAGGTGGATGTTTGATTTAGGTCAAAACTCCTCAGGTATTCCCCAAATTACGGTTAAAGGAAAAAAAGGAGATACCGTAAAAATCACGCCGTCGGAGTTAGTAAAAGCTGCCGATGGTTCGGTCAATCAAGGCGGTTCAGGAGGACCTCATTATTATAACTACGTATTAAAAGGCGACGGCGAAGAAACATGGCAGCCACGTTTTACTTATTATGGTTTCCGTTATTTACAGATAGAGGGCGCTGTGCCACAAGGTAGAGAAAATAAACAAGGTTTGCCGGTTTTAATAGCTGTTAAAGGATTGCATACGCGCAACGCAGCCGCAGCAACAGGCAGTTTTTCGTGTGACAACGATTTGTTCAACAAAACCTACAGCCTAATTGACTGGGCCATCAAAAGTAACATGGCCAGCGTGTTTACTGATTGCCCTCACCGCGAAAAGCTGGGCTGGTTGGAAGAGGCACACCTGGTGGGTGGTTCGATGCAATATATCTATGATATCGCCAACCTGAGCCGCAAGTGTATCAACGACATGCAGGTAGCGCAAACACCGGAAGGTTTGATTCCCGAAATTGCGCCTGAGTTTACCCAATTTGCGGAGCCTTTCCGCGACTCGCCTGAATGGGGTAGTAACGCAGTTATTTTGCCCTGGTACGTGTACCAATGGTATGGCAATAAGCAGGTTTTGACGGATAATTACGCAACGATGCAACGCTACCTTAATTACCTTGCAGGCAAAGCAGATAAGGGAATCCTTACCCAAGGTCTGGGCGATTGGTATGATATCGGTCCGAAAGCGCCGGGCCTATCTCAAAACACACCTAAGGGCGTTACGGCTACCGCTATCTATTATTACGATTTGCAAATTGCCGAAAAGGTTGCCCGGTTGTTGAATAAGCCGGACGAGGCGGCGCATTACAAAGAACTGGCCGCAGAGGTGAAGAAATCATTCAACAATAGCTTTTTCAACCTACAAACCAAACAGTATGGTACTGGCAGTCAGGCCGCTAATGCTATGGCCGTTTATTGTGGTTTGGTAGAGCCGCAATACAAAGCCGCGGTAGTAGAAAACATTGTGCAGGATTTACGTAACCGCAATAACAGCTTAACCGCCGGTGATATTGGTTATCGCTACCTGCTGCGCGTGCTGGACGACGAAGGCCGCTCGGACGTCATTTATGCCATGAACAACCGTTCGGACGTGCCGGGTTATGGCTACCAGTTGGCTAAAGGCGCCACAGCCCTCACCGAGTCGTGGCAGGCGCTGCCGGGCGTATCTAATAATCACCTGATGCTGGGGCATCTGATGGAGTGGTTTTATAGTGGCTTGGCCGGCATCCGTCAAAAGCCTAATAGCGTAGCGTTCAATCATATCGAAATCCGCCCCGAACCGGTGGGCGATATCAATCGAGCCGAAGCCAAAACAGAAACGCCTTACGGTACTATCCGCAGCAAATGGCAGCGTGAAGGAGCGCGGTTTACTTTGGATATTGAAATTCCAGCTAATACTGATGCGTTGGTTTATTTACCGGCAGGCAAAGCAGCTAAATTGTCTGTCAATGGTAAAACAGCAGTTGCTGCAATTAAAAACGGTAAAGCAATGCTTAAGGTTGGTTCCGGCAAATACCACATCGTGGTAAACTAAATTATAGCTTCACTAATCGGCTTCAATAAAAAAAAGAACTCAACAACGATATTTACATATAATCATGAAATACTTCAGGGTAATAAAAAGCCAATTGCTGGTCGCCGCTTTCGTAATTACTGCGACCACTGCATGGGCACAAACCGCTAAAAAAGAAGTAGTTGCGGATGACGTAATGCAGAAAGTTTATGAAGAAGTTAAAACTCCTTATAAATACGGCATGGTGTTAACGCCCGAAGACAATGGTAAAAAAATGGATTGCCCTACGGTGTTTCGTAAAAATAGCCATTGGTACATGACCTACCTGATTTTTAACGGTCGGGGCTACGAAACTTGGCTGGCCAACAGTAAGGATTTACTGAACTGGAAACAGTTAGGCCGCATTATGTCTTTTAGCGATTCTACCGATTGGGACAGTAATCAAAAAGCTGGCTACCCGGCTCTGCAAGATACCAAGTGGGGAGGCAATTACGAGTTGCAAAAGTATCAGAACAAATACTGGATGTCGTATTTTGGCGGGCACGACCGTGGGTACGAAAAAGGTTTACTTTCTATCAGCATGGCCTTTACCGATAAAGACCCGTCGGTTGCCCATGAGTGGCAGCGATTGGGCAAGCCCGTTTTAATGGCTACCGACCCTAACGTACAGTGGTGGGAAAATCATACCCTGTACAAAGAAACCGTTATATGGGATAAATCTAAAAGCCTTGGCCATCCATTTATCATGTATTACAATGCCAACGGAGATAGTTTGAATAAAAAGCGCGGCGCCGAGCGTATCGGTATGGCTTTTTCTGATGATATGGTAAACTGGAAACGCGCCGAAAAAAATCCGATACTTAACCATAATATTGGTATAACCGGCGACCCTTACTTGCAAAAAATGGGTGACGTATGGGTGATGTTTTATTTCGGCGCCTTTTGGAAAGACAAAGGCGGCGCCTTTAATCGCTTTGCCTGCTCTTACGATTTGGCCAACTGGACCGAATGGAAAGGGGAGGACCTAATTCAGTCATCAGAACCGTACGACAATATGTTTGCCCACAAATCTTGTGTGATTAAGTACAAAGGTATGGTTTACCATTTTTATTGCGCCGTAAACAAAGCCGACCAGCGCGGTATTGCGGTGGCTACCTCTAAAGATATGGGCAAAAGCACTGTGAGCTTTGTAGCGCCGCCACCACCCAAAGCAAAAAAGAACTAAGTTTGCTGCGCTAAAAAGGCCTTTGTCTGTTTGTAGATAAGGCTATTAGTTTAAGTTAATTACTATGCGTTTTAAAGGATATATCATATTTGTTGTTTTTTGTTTATTAGCTGGGAGTGTAAGGGCGCAAAGTGTAGGGCGTAAAGTGGAAAACTTTAACAGCGGCTGGAAGTTTTATTTAGGTGACGAAGCCGCTGTAAAGGAAGAAACTTATAACGATAGCCAGTGGCGTTCGTTAACCTTACCGCACGATTGGAGTATTGAAGGCGCTTTCAGCGAAAAAAACAACACCGGCCAAAACGAAGGTGGCTTACCTGCCGGCATTGGCTGGTATCGCAAAACGTTTACGGTGCCGGCATCATCGCAAAGCAAAAACGTGTTTATAGATTTTGATGGTGTGTATTGCAACAGCGAGGTATGGATAAACGGTCATTATTTAGGTAAGCGGCCCAATGGATATATTTCTTTCCAGTACGATTTAACACCTTTTCTACATTTTGGCAGCCAAGCTAATACGGTTGCCGTTAAAGTCGATAATTCTGCGCAGCCTAACTCACGCTGGTATACCGGTTCAGGTATTTACCGTAATGTTTGGTTAACCACAACCGCTAAATCATACATTCCGCAGTGGGGCTCATTTGTTACTACCCAGGTAAACAATTCTAACGCTATCATCCGGATGCAAACGCAGGTAGTGGTACGTCAACCCAACCTGCGGCTCAGGGCTTCGGTTTACGGCCCTAATAAGCAACTTGTCAATTCTTTTTCTACCGCTATTGAAGGTGCCGATAGCTTGCAAAATATCACGCAAAATATTATTGTTGGTCAGCCCCGACTATGGTCGGTTGAGCAACCAAATTTGTATAAAGTGGTACTGCAGGTGTTGTCTGGCAAAACTGTGCTAGACAAATATCAAACTTACGTTGGTATACGCAGCTTTAATTTTGATGTTGCCAAAGGGTTCTCGCTCAACGGCGAGGCTATGAAAATAAACGGCGTTTGTATGCACCACGATTTAGGCGCCTTAGGTGCTGCTGTAAACGTGCGTGCTATGGAACGCCAACTGGAAATATTGCGTGATATGGGCTGTAACGCCATCCGCACTTCTCATAACCCGCCTGCGCCAGAGTTTTTAGACTTGTGCGACCGCATGGGCTTTTTAGTGCTGGATGAGGCCTTTGATATGTGGCGCAAGAAAAAGAACAAGCAGGACTATTACCAGTATTTTCCGGAGTGGCACAGGCGCGATTTGGAAGACCAGGTCAAACGCGACCGCAACCACCCGTCCGTCATCATGTGGAGTATTGGTAACGAGATACGTGAGCAGTTTGATAGTACCGGGCTCACCATTACCCGCGAGTTGGTAGACATTGTAAAAAGTCTGGACAAAACGCGTCCTGTTACCTCGGCTTTAAGTGAGTCTGACCCTAAAAAAAATTTCATTTATCAGTCAGGCGCTTTGGACTTGGTAGGGCTTAATTACCATCAAGAGGTATATGCTGATTTTCCGAAAAATTATCCCAATCAAAAATTCATAGCTACCGAAACCATGTCGGCCTATGCTACTCGCGGGTTTTATGATAC
>CAJYSL010000240.1 GCA_913777515.1 uncultured Mucilaginibacter sp. | reverse complement strand
GACATGTGGATACCACCCGCCGGACTAAAGTCTCCTATTTGTACCTATCACCAGTTAGTCCATTTGGATGGCAGCAAACAATGGCAGGTAAGCAGTAACTGCGTTTCGCCCAGTCAGATTGTTACCCAATCTTGGTTTGTGCTGCCGCCGGCTATGGAGTATTACTACAAAGTGCATAATTATCAATATCGTAGTTTACCGCCGTTTAAGCAGGGATGCCGGGAAGAGAACGAAAATTTAATGGAGGTAATTTATCCTAAAAACGGTGCAAGTATCTATGTGCCTTTAGAGGCCGATGGCAAACGCGGCCGCATGGTTTGCAATGCTGCCCACCGCCAATACGGTGCTAAAATTTTCTGGCACCTGGACGACCAGTACATCGGCGAAACAACTACTTATCATCAAATGGCTTTAAACCCAGCACCCGGCCAGCACTGGTTAACCCTGGTAGACGGCAACGGCAGCACACTGAAAATCAGGTTTAATGTATTGGATAAGGATAAGTCAAAGCCGAAGTGATAATGATTTAACTAATTTGGTTTTCCCTGTTTAGCTGTCACCTTTAAGCTTGCATTTATTTACTATTAGTTTAACCGGGATGATTGCAGCTATATTTGCGCCTTATACCTGGTGAAATATGTTTAGAGTTTTTCGTGTTGCAGGGCTGGCATTGTTGATGGCTGGTTTTACGTTCACTATGGCTTCAGGCCAGTCTGTCAAACCGCCCACTTATGTGGATGCCAAAGGCGTATTTAGGTGGACTAAGGATAAGAAGCCTGTCTACCTGTTTGGCGTGAATTACACCCTGCCCTTTGCTTACGGATACCGTGCGGTCCAGGCGCTTAAACTCAATCACGAACAGGAGATTGATAAAGACGTGTATCACCTGGCTCGCTTAAGGGTTGATGCTTTCCGGGTACATGTTTGGGATACGGAAATCAGCGATTCGTTAGGTAACTTGAAGCAAAACGAGCATTTACGCTTATTTGATTATCTGGTATCAAAACTGGAGCAGCGCGGCATCCGTATCATTATTACGCCTATTGCATTTTGGGGCAACGGCTACCCGGAACCCGACGAGCATACCGGCAGTTTTAGCGACAAATATGGCAAGAATGGTGCTTTGGTAAATGAGCAGGCTTTTAAAGCGCAGGAGCGTTATTTACAACAGTTTTTTAGTCATGTAAATCCCTACACCCACAAAACCTACACAGCCGACGATTTCATCATTGCAACCGAAATTAACAACGAGCCGCACCCAAGCGGACCAAAAACGCGGGCAACCGAATACATTAACCGCATGAAAGCGGCTATCAACGGTGCGGGTTGGAATAAGCCTGTATTTTACAACATCAGCGAGTCGCCGTGGTATGCTGATGCGGTTGCTAAATCTAAAGTGGACGGCTTCAGCTTTCAATGGTATCCCATTGGGCTGGTAGCCGGGCATGAGCAAAAGGGCAACATGCTGCCTAATGTAGACCGGTACACTTACCCGTACGATACCATACCCGAATTTAAAAACAGGGCGCGCATGATTTATGAATTTGATGCCGCCGATATGCTCTCCTCCTATATGTATCCGGCTATAGCCCGCAGCTTCAAGCAAGCCGGCTTTCAATGGGTAACGCAGTTTGCTTACGACCCGCTGGCTACGGCGTACGGCAATACTGAGTATCAAACCCACTTCTTAAACCTGGCTTATACACCGTCCAAAGCCATTAGTTTACTGATAGCCAACCGGGCTTTTCATACATTACCTGCCAGGAAGAAATATGGCGCTTACCCGCAAGATAGCGTGTTTGACGCTTTCCGGGTGAGTTACAAACAGTCGCTGAGCGAGATGAATACCGATAAAGAGTTTTACTACTCTGGTTCTACCACAACGCGGCCGCGTAATAGTAAGGCGCTGCAGCATATTGCCGGTGTTGGCAGTTCCGTCGTTGTAAAATATCCGGGCTATGGCGCTTACTTTTTAGATAAGCTGGAAAATGGTATCTGGCGGCTCGAGGTGATGCCCGATGCTATCACCATCCGCGACCCGTTTGCACAACCATCACCCTCGCGCGAAGCGGTACACATGGCCTGGAACAGCCAACCGATGCAGATTGAACTTGCCGATTTAGGCAACGATTTTAAAGTGCAGGCAATCAATACACCAAAAGGTTATAACACCACCGCCCGGCAAAACAGATTTATCATTAAACCGGGGACCTACCTGCTTACTAAACAAGGAAAAAATAGCCGCCAGTGGACAGACAATCGCATGGTGGGGTATTTAAAACTCAATGAGTTTGTGGCCCCGCAACCGGTCAATCATGAACCCTATATCGCGCATACACCGGCAACTGAAGTTAGTGCCGATAAACCAATAACGGTGAACGTTAAAACCATCAATATTGATTCGGCAGACAAGGTGACGTTAGTGATGAAATGGCCTTACAGTGGTGCTAACCGTATTGCCATGACCTGTGTTACGCCTAATGATTATACCGCCATTATACCGCCCGACGGCTCGGGTAACGGTAAAATCAATTACCGTGTGGTAGTACAACATGGCCGGGGCGAGTATACTGTTTTTCCGGGCGGGCACAAGGGCAACCCAAACCGTTGGGATTACCTGAACGATGATTATTGGCAAACGTTTGCTGCTGCGCCTAACGCTGCTATCAGCCTGTTTAATGCCACAACCGACCAGGACAAAACCAATACTTATACGCCCGAAAGCGCGCGGCAGGCTAAAGTACAGTGGACTAGTGGCTCAGTAACCGGACAACTAGCGCTGCGCATGGGTACCCCTGCATTGCAGCAAAACCAGGTATTGGGTATGCAGCTTTACATTGGCGATAAACTAAACAACCGCGCCAGTGATTTACCGGGCATCACCAAATTAGTCATCAAAGCCCGCACTACCGGAACGCCAACTACCAAGCTACGTTTAGCGCTCATTAACCAGGATGCAGCAGCCTATGCAGTGGTGATAGACTTAAGCGTCGACTTTAAAACTATAGAAATTCCGCTCAATAATTTAAAGCCCGACTCTGCCTTGCTGTTACCCCGGCCTTACCCGGGCTTTATGCCTTTATGGTTTAAAGCCGGAAGTTTTACCGGATTCAAACTACCCGAGGCCGACAAACTCGAAATCATTTTTAACGCTGAACTGAATCAGGAGCAATGGGGCAAGGCTGCGGCCATAGAGGTTGAAGCTGTATGGCTGGGAAAATAGATAGCCTGCTAATGATTAACTTTATCAATAAATAGTTGCATGGAGCGTGACGAGATACTCCAGTTAGGTGCCGGCATACGGCCCCAAACTTCGGGGTTGTCGTACAAGTTAAAGTAAATCACACCAAACACATGCGGGTTAGCCTTTAGGGTAGCCGCAGCATTTTGTAACCACTTGTTTTGAAAGCTTTCAGGGCCTTTTACACCAAATTCGGCAATAAACAGGGGTTTGCTCAAAAAGCGCATCCGGTAATATTTACGCTTGAAAATATCGCTGAAGAGCTCTTGTTTATCAGGGTCGCTAATGTTTTTATCGGGTAGACCGTAAATCGCTATGCTGATATAATCCACCACATCATCGCCCGGCCAAAAATCGACTGAGCCGCGGTCGCCTGCCGGTGCCCATACTTTTTTTACGTTGGGTGGCGGGCCGCCATTAAGCTGCAAGACATGCCGGTAAGCCTGGATGTACTGCACCGGGTCCTGGCTTTGCCAAGCATAGCGGTGTATGGGTATTTCCATCTCATGCATAAACCTTAAATAAACGGTTTGCCCGGTGCTCCCCAATACACCGAAAAGTTTAGAAAATATTTTATCGTAACGGCCCTGCACGATGTGTGTCATTAATTGGGTATCGGTTACACCGCTGGTATCTTTCCAGGGCTCCATCGTAACGATGACATCATGATGCCGGCCAACAACTGCCTTAAAATTTTTTTCAAATTCATTTCGCTGCACCTCGCCAAAATCTGTAAACAAGTGTTCAGCAGTGATACCTTGCAGGTCGACCAGTTTTTTCTGAGGGTCGTAAACACCTGTTTCAAGATTCTTTCTAACAGCTTTAGCCGGCTCTTGGTTAACAAAATTACGGGATGAATAAACGGCTGTTTTAGACAGTGAGGTAACATAAGCAGCCTCGGTATGTAACCGCGCTGGTCTAAAGCTTTTTTGCTGAACGTGGGCCGACCCTAATATCATGACCGGCTTATTGATAAAGCGCATTCGGTGCAGCTTTTGTTTCAGCATTTCGGGTACCTGGTTGGTTGAAGGGTAAGCATTGGCATCATCTTCGGACAAGCTTCCCAGCGTAATGCTTACCACATCAACATACCGGTTGCCGGGCCAGTATTCCGTATCGCCGGGATAACCGCTCGGTCCCCAAACTATTTTAACCTTGGGTGCCAGTTGCTTCAGCTTGCGAGCTACGTAGTTAAATGCTTTGCTATAATCTCCGGGCGATTGATACTGCCATGGAAAGAATAATGCCGGCACTTCCATATCTGGGTCAAATCGTACATAAACATCGTATTTGCTTAGGGCAATGAGTTTACCTAATTGCTGTATGCGGTTGTCAAATTTGCCATGGTAAACAGCAGCCAGTACGTTATCGTTGTTTAAAGAACCTTTAAGCCAGGTTTCAATGGTGATTAAAGCAGGTCCGTTTGCCAGTAATTGCTGCAACGGGCGCTCATCAAACCAAAATGCTGTTGATTTCCAGATAACCGAACCGTGGGCGATGTTTACAGCGTGTGCGGTGGTAATGTCGCCTTTGCGGCTTAGTATGCCCAATACCGGTTCTTGTGAGCGTAAGTAGTATTCATCAAAACCATAAGCTTTCAGCGTTTTTTCGGCCGGACGATAAATCAATACCACAATGGTCAAAAGCGTAAGCAATACCACCAAACACCATCTCCACTTTCGTAAATTAGAAACCGGCATAGTAGTTACTGGGAAAATGGTATATCAAGTGTCGAATATGCCTCATTGATGTTATGCCCTTGCACCGCAATCAGGTATAAATGATAGTTTGATGGAACGTCGGGTACGGTTAACCTTAACGTAGGGCCGGTACCGGCTTTTTCCACATGGATTGGCTTACCCCATTCGTCGCTTTTTACCAGGTACCATTCAAAATTTAAACCGGTGCGCAGGTAGGCTGCCAGATGCCAGTTGTTTTGGCCAAATACCAATGCCTGGTAAGGAATTTTGGCTCCCGGTGCTTTAGAGATGGCCGGTCTTAATATTTTAACAGCAGGTAAATGATTGGCCGGTATCTGCCCATGAAACGCCCGACTAATGGCATATAGGTAAGGCTTATTACGCCCGTAAATGCCTTTCAAGCCATCAACCGTAACTGCAGATGCGGCAAGCTGGTCTTGCCAGTTAGCATAAAATACCCCCTTTGCCAGGTAATTCCCGTTAATAAAGGCGCGGGGGTTGGCATTGCTGAAATAAAACGGCACTTGCAGGCTGTCGGTAACATGGCTCAGCGAAGCTTCATCCGTCACCACCAATCCATAAGCATCCAAAGCCGGGATATTAGTTTTTAACTGGTTAATAGCCGCATACATACCGGGTGCCGCCATTACTTCTGTGCTTAAGCTGCGCGACGGGTCCTGCTGTTTAATTTGGTCAACCAGCTGCTTCATCCACCGGATGTAGTTTTTGCGGGCCGTACTTAATTGCGGTTGCTTGTAATACTCATCCAGTTGCTGCAAAGCAGTGTTGCTCAAACTCCAGGAAGCAATAGCAGGATTAACTTTTTGAGCTTTTACGGTACTGATAATGTCATCTGATAACTCGTACAAGTAATCAAAGTCGTTTACAAAGGCTGTCGGCGAGGGTATCCAAAAGCTATATTGAACCTTTAAGCCGTTAGCCGTAGCCTCGCTGAGTAAGGTTTTATCATAAATGCCGGGACCGTATATTTTGATGGTATTAATACCTACCCGTTTCATTTCGGCAAAGTCGGCTGCAATGATGCGTTTGTTGAGCGTAAAGGTATTTTTAAACCAGTAGTTACCTTTCGAATAAATAACCCCGCGTACATCTGTATAACCAGATGGCTGAGGTATATTTTTGATTTTGTACGGTGTTGCCGGTTTGTTATGGTTACTGGCCCTGAAAATAAAGTTATTAGCTGCTATGGTTGGGACACGTTCTTTAGCATCGGCAGCAATGTGATGCGCAACGTCAACCTTAAAACCTTCAACCAATGGCCTGAACGCGGTAACCGTAAATAAGTCACTTAACGAGCCTGATGAATAAAAAGAAGCGATAACAGATGAGCTGTCACTGACGTTATACATACAGGCCATGCTCAAGGTAGTAACGCAAAGTACCATGGCCAGGCTTCCAGTTCTTACTCCTGCATAAACTTTTCGCCTTAACAACCAAAAGTGCCCTTTGGCCTGGCGGATGCCCTTTAAAAATGCGTGTACTAACTGGTGCCGCTGTTCGTAATTGCGTATTTGTATCTGCGCGCTCGAAACCAGTACAAAAAACATTAGCAGGCAGTTTAAACCTGCAATGCCCGCCATAAAAATGGTATAGGGGTTTAAGTCCTGCGTAATGCCATAGCCTATAGCCAGCATTGAAAGCAGCAGAACAAAAATATTAGGCAGGTTAATTTTAAAATTAACCGAGTCGTTCAGGTCTTTTGGTGTAGGGATGTAGGGTACTTTTTTGCGGAAAAACGTGTAAACAATCCCGGTAATAAATACCCACCAGGTACCAATAAGCAATAATCCGCCTACCATATGAAAGCCACGTTCGCGGTCTTCCATTACCCATTGCTGTACGTAATGTCTGATTAAAAGTACTGCTGTAAGATAGGGTACGCTGATGAGTACAAACTGGGTAAAATCAAGCTGCAAGGGGTACAAGCCGGTAAACAGCGATATGATGGGGACAATAAAATTGATTAAAAATATAAAGCCCGATACATAAAATAAAGGCAGCAGCCCGTAATGCAATTTTTGCCGCCAGGTCAGGTTTTTAAACAGGCTGATATACGAGGTAACCAGCAGTTCGAACACGCCCCTCGACCATTTGAGCTGCTGCTTGTAGTATGCCGACAGCGTAGCCGGCACCAAGCCCCGCGTTAATATTTCAGGCACGTAAAGCGATTTCCAACCCTTAGCATGCAGTTGCATGGCCGTGTGCATATCTTCGGCCAAGCCGGCAGCGTGCCCGCCTATCGATTCGAGGGCAGTGCGCCTGAAAGTACAATTGGCGCCAATGGCTTGTACGGTGCCGTAGCTGTTCATGCACATCATCATCGGGCCATAAAACTGGTAAGTTTGCTGGGCCGCACCTTTAGCTACCCAACTATCCTCCTGGTTATAGTAGGCCTGAACCACTTGTACGTACCCAATCTCTTCATTCTCAAAATAATTAACCACCCGGTCAAGAAAATTGGGTGCGGGTACATGGTCGGGGTCAAGCACTACGCACAACTCGCCGGTAGATTGCTGCAGGGCGTTGTTAATGTTACCTGCTTTAGCGTTTATTTTAAGTTTCCGGGTAACGTGATGAATGCCTAACTCCTGGCAAAGCGCCTTTAAATAACTATCGTCTGCCTCGTCGCACAAATAAGTTTCGTGCAGATAAGTAATATTTTTTATAGCCCTGAGCGTTTGCTCAATCATCTCATAAGGCTCGCCGGCGCAAAAGGTGGTAAAAACATCAACGGTGTACGGGCGCGAAGTTTTGGGTTTATCGGGGATACTGATTGACCAGTAATGATACCACTCGTAACCTATTTTAAAAAAGGCAAAAATAAAGGTAACCATCAGCAACCAGTAAAGGGTTGGATTGCCCATCACCTGCGGCTGCAAAAGGTTGTACAAAAAAAACACCATCAACCCCAGGCCTATCACAATCATAGTCCGCAGGTTAAATTTTTGTTTAAAACCAGGTGTTTTCATCGGGTACAGGCTTAGGGATGGTTAAGTACGTAAAACGGGATGTTACAGGTAGCAAAATAATTTTGCCGGTTGAAGGCATATATGTACAAACGGTAGGGGCCTTCTTTTCGAGGCGTGCGGAAGGTAACCCGCTTACCGGTACTGTCAGTGATAAATGAATGCGGGATTGGCGCTACCTCTTTCTGGCTGTAAATATTATTAACCTGATGATAGTCTTCGGGCAGTAGTTGCCACTGATAGGTGATATGAGCGGTGTCGGTACCGGATAGATAAACCTCGCTTTGAGCCTGGGTGTTACCTGCCAGCAAAATATTATCCCGCCCACCTAATTGATTCAACAAAACGTAGTTCAGCGGCGGGGCCTGATTGGTTGACTGATGGCCGGTCCATAAAAAATTGATGGTGTTTACAATCTGGCTGCGCCTGCCGGCTTTATCAAATAAGCTAAACCAGGTGGGCGTATACTCCTGCTTTTGCCCCCAGTAAAATACCAGCGAACCCAAAAAGCGGGGATCTTGCACGGGCATATAATTTTTGTAGATGTCTTGGTACTGCTCGGCTTTTTTAATGTTCGATTTTTCGATGTAAGCACCCCAGGCCGTTTGCGTGCCCCATTGCCACGGCCCGTCAATACCCCATTCGGTAATCAAAAACGGCCCAGTCCAAAACCAGTCGAACTTTTTAAGATTATACTTCAGGTATTTTATATCGCTGAAAATATTCAGTGAGAGAAAATCAATATTGGTGCGCAGCTTTATACAGGCAATGTTTTTACGCTGAAAGTTAACAATAGTTGTAGTAACCGGGTGGTTGGGGTCATCCCGGTGAATCATATCTACTACATGGTTAAATGCTGTATAGAAACGGTTATAATTGGGCTTATAAGGAAAAGTGAGTTCGTTGCCTACGCACCAGCATAGCAAGGCCGTATGGTGTTTGTAGCGGTTTATGGCTTTTTGGAGGTTTTTATAATGTGCAGTTACTTTAGCGTCATCATTGTAAAAATCATCCATGTTTTTGTTGTCGGGCATGGGCAGCCCCACTACTACCGCCAGATGATAAGCCTGTGCCGAATCTAAAATACCGGCTAAATTAGTCGTATCCCATACACGGATGGTGTTGCCTCCGGCCTCGCTCAGCGCTTTAAGGTTGGTAAAGCCCGAAGCCCCCTTCACCAAAAAAGGTTTACCGTTGCGATAAAACCGATATGTGCCGTGTTCAGATTTTATACATACCGTTCCGGCCGGCCGTGCGGGTTTGCAGCCGGTAAACGACAGCCACAGAAAATACAATAAACAAAGTTTAAAAAAATAGGGATTCATTATCATCAATGCTCGTTTCGCAGGCAAGCATAGTTCTATGTATTGCGGTGTTTTATACGGGTGAGTTTGTAAAAGGGTTTACATGGTAGGTTTTCCATCGCGTTTGCTATCGGTTCATAACATTTCGCAGACATCAAAAATGGCCCTCAGTTCAACAGAATGTATCTTTTTAGCTGTATAACGCGTAATAATAATTGTTGATTAGCTGCCTGCTTTGAGTAAACCCTTGAGCGGGTAGCCATTATTTGCTAGATACCTGATTGATATGAACAGATTACCTAAGCTATTCCTGCTGGCTCTATTATTAGGAGCCGGATGTAAACCTTCGGATATAGAGCCCGATGATAATGTTAAAAAAGCTTACCTGGTTGTTGATTGCGAAAACTGCAAAGTGGAGTATGGTATGCCCGACCAGTACAATGTTTACAACGTAAACGGCAACTCGGGTAAACTATATTTTAAGCAAAACGGCGACTACAAACTCAAAACTTACATTACGGCAATAAGAAAAGAGCAAACCATCAATTTAAGTATCTATAACAACGCTGATAAAAGGGTTTTTAGAGATTCTGTTATACAAAACACCACCGGCATGTGGGAAACCAATGTGTTGGTGAGAGCCGAATAGCTTGTTGTTGATGAGTACCTCAGTATTAAAAAAGCCTGAGTTGGTCAGTGCCTTCACTTCTCTCGGGCCGAAGCATGGGGTCGCCAAAGTTAGATACCGATATGCCTAACAACCGCACCTTTACATCATCTAAGTTGGTTGCCGTTAGTAACTGCTTGGCAATATCACTCAATGTAACGGCATCGGCCACGGCTGATGTTAACGATTGATTGCGGGTGATTTGTTTAAAGTCGCCGTATTTTACTTTGAGGGTGATGGTGCGGCCTTTAAGCTGGCGCTTTTCCAGACGTTCGGCTACGGTTTGGGCAATCTTATCCAGTTCATCAAACATTTCTTCGGGCTCGGTCAGGTCGTAAGCAAAAGTATCTTCAGCTCCCATTGATTTGGTTTCGCGATGGGGCTGTACCGGGCGCTCGTCTATGCCTCTTACAATCTGGTAATAAAACTTGCCCGTTTTACCAAAGTTTTTTACCAGTTCGGCTTCAGTCAGCTGCTTTAAATCCAGCCCGGTGTGCAGGCCCATTTTTTTCATCTTTTCGGCAGTTACCTTGCCTACGCCAAAAAACTTCTCGACCGGCAGGTTTTCCATAAACCGCTCAATAGCCGACGGGCCGATGAATTTTAATCCGTCGGGTTTATTAATGTCCGAAGCAATTTTGGCCACGAATTTATTCACCGATACGCCTGCCGATGCGGTAAGCTGCAGTTCGTCTTTAATAGCTTGTTTAATCAGCGTAGCAATCTCAATAGCCGAGCCTATATTTTGCTTGTCTTCGGTAACATCCAGGTAGGCCTCATCGAGCGACAGCGGTTCAATTAAATCGGTATAACGGCTAAAAATTTCGCGGATGTGGTTAGAAACTTCTTTGTAAACCGCAAACCTTGGATATACAAAAATAGCGTTGGGACACAGCTGCACAGCTTTTTTTGATGACATAGCCGACCTTACCCCAAATTTACGAGCCTCATAACTGGCCGTAGCCACCACACCGCCACGCCCCTGGGGTGGCCCACCCACTACCAAGGGTTTACCTCGGTATTCCGGGTGGTCACGCTGCTCTACCGAGGCATAAAAAGCATCCATATCAATATGGATAATTTTACGATGAGGAGCAGCGGCAGACATACACAAAGATAAGGTCTGCTGTTAAAAATATATAGTTTTAAGTAAACTGCAGGGTTGTGGCTCACTGCCCCATTCTTTACTCTATCTTCTCTTCCCTATCTTTGCCGCCATGGAAACCATCTCCTGGCATGAATTTGAAAAAGTGGAACTTCGAGCAGGTACCATATTAGAGGTGCTTGATTTTCCGGAGGCCCGTAAACCGGCTTATAAATTGAAGGTTGATTTCGGACCGCTGGGCACTAAGTGGTCGAGTGCACAAATCACCAAACATTATAATAAGGAAGAATTAGTGGGCCGTCAGATTTTAGGTGTGGTTAACTTTCCGGAAAAGCAGATTGGCAAATTTATGTCGCAGTTTCTGGTAACCGGCCTGGCCGATGAAAATGGAGATATTGTATTAACGGCTGTAGAAAGGCCGGTGCCTAACGGAAGCAAATTAATTTAATGCGTTTTATAAGTTTTGATAACGAAACCAGCGTATCGCCCGACGATTTTTTTATGAATGAGGCGCTACGCGAAGCGCGGCAGGCCTATACCGAGGATGAGATACCTATTGGTGCCATTGTAACCTGCCAGGGTAAAATTATTGGCCGCGGACATAATTTAACCGAACGATTGAATGACGTATCGGCCCATGCCGAAATACAGGCATTAACTGCCGCCGCTAATTACTTAGGTGGTAAGTACCTGAAAGATTGCACGCTATATGTAACCATGGAGCCCTGTGTGATGTGTGCCGGAGCCTCTTACTGGTTCCAGATAGGCAAGATTGTGTTTGGCGCTTATGATACGCGACTGGGTTTCGGGCGGTTAAATCAGAAAATTACGCACCCTAAAACCATAATTACGGGCGGCATCCGCGAGAACGAATGTGCCGAACTGGTACGCGATTTCTTTAGAAAAAAACGCGCTAAAAGTTAACATTTCACTGAACAATTATGAATGTCAACCCTTTATATTTGCGTTGTACATCAAATTTTAACCTTAAAAAATAGTCTTATGGCATTTGAATTACCGGCGTTACCATACGCTACCGACGCACTGGAACCGCATATTGATAAAGCTACTATGGAAATACACCATGGTAAGCATCACCAGGCTTATGTAACCAACTTAAACAAAGCACTGGAAGGCAAACCTGAAGCTAACGGCAACATCGAAGATATTGTAAAAAACATTTCTAAATACCCTGCTGCTGTACGCAACAATGGCGGCGGTCATTATAACCACACTTTATTCTGGACTTTATTATCGCCTAACGGTGGCGGCGAGCCAACCGGCGAGTTAGCTGATGCTATTAAAAGTACTTTTGGCTCGTTTGACGAATTGAAAACTAAAATGAACGAAGCCGGCGCTACCCGTTTCGGTTCGGGCTGGGCCTGGTTGGTAGTTACTCCTGAGAAAAAATTAGCAGTTACTTCTACCCCTAACCAGGATAACCCATTGATGGACTTACCTGAAATTACCGTAAAAGGTACACCAATTTTAGGTATCGACGTTTGGGAGCATGCTTACTACCTGAAATACCAAAACCGTCGTCCGGATTATTTAGGAGCTATCTGGAACGTTATCAACTGGAACCACGTAGCTGAGCTGTACAAAAAAGCAAAATAACCCAACGGCGTTTAAGCGCTTTTCGGAATATATCATAGGGCGGCAGGGTAAACAATCCTGCCGCTTTTTTATTTATACAGGTATGAAAAAGCTTGTTTTTCCGGCATTGTTTTCCATGCTGCTGCTACTCAGCAGTTGTGAGGTCATCGGCGGTATATTTAAAGCCGGCTTTTATACCGGTATTGTATTGATAGTGTTGGTTCTGGCACTGATTATATACTTTTTTATCAAATTCAGAGGCGGTAGCAACCGTTAACATATATTTATGAAAGCTGTAGTATTGGTTGGGGCCGAGCAGCCCCTTGCGGTAAAAACTGTTGATAAACCTACACCTGGTGCAGGCGAAGTGCTGGTACAAATTAAGGCTGCCGCCCTTAACCGCCGCGATTACTGGATTAGTATCGGCAAATATGCCGGTATAAAATACCCTACTATTTTAGGATCAGACGGCGCAGGTATCGTTACCGAGGTCGGAGCCGGCATCGACGAAACATGGGTAGGAAAAGAAGTAATTATTAATCCGGGTCATCATTGGGGTAATAATCCCGAAGTGCAATCGGCCGATTTTAAAATATTGGGCTTGCCTGATGATGGCACTTTTGCAGAATATGTAAAAGTGGGTGCCGAATATTTATACGCTAAACCCGCCCACTTAACTTTTGAACAGGCTGCTGCTATTCCGCTGGCGGCTTTAACCGCTTACCGCGCCTTGTTTACCAAAGGCAAAGCCCATGCCGGAAGCAAGGTATTGATTGTAGGTGCAGGTTCGGGTACCGGGACATTTGCTATACAGTTTGCTGCAGCCGCAGGCTGCCAGGTTTTTGTAACCTCGGGCACCGGCGAAAAAATTGAAAGAGCCCGCCATTTAGGCGCGGCTGCCGGCGTGAGTTATAAGGCACAAGACTGGGCCGATGAGTTAAAACACATGGCCGGTGGTTTTGATGTGGTTATTGATAGTGCTTTGGGTAAGGATTTTGCAAAAATACCGGCGCTTTGTAATCCGGGTGCCCGTATTGTATTTTTTGGCGCTACCGCAGGTGCTATTCCCGAACTGGAACCGCGTGTATTATTTTCAAAGCAAATACAGCTGTTAGGCACCATGATGGGCAGCCCGGACGATTTTAAAGCGATGCTTGATTTGATTAACCAGCATCAAATTGTACCGGTGGTTGACGAAGTTTTTGCTTTGGATGATGCACAAAAGGCGATAGAAAAAATGGGCAAGTCGTCGCAGTTTGGTAAACTGGTTTTAAGGGTATCGTAATGCTGCAACTGCGGGTTGAAGCCATACAGCCGGAAACCAACGACGCTGCTATGTTTTATCTTAAAGAAGTATCGGGCAAAAAGATTACCTACCAGGCAGGGCAATTTATCACGCTGGTTATTAATCACCATAACGAAGAAACCCGGCGCTCTTACTCTTTGAGTTCGTCGCCGTACGAGGAATTGCTATCTATCACCGTAAAACGGGTAAGCAACGGCGAAGTATCCCGTTATTTGCTTACGCATGCAAAGGTAGGCGACATCTGGCAAGCCGTAGAACCGGCAGGGCGGTTTGCTTTACCGACAAACGTTGCCGAACTTAAAACGCTGGTTTATTTTGCCGCGGGCGGAGGCATCGCACCGGTGTATGCCCACTTAAAATATTTGTTGCATCAGCATGCGCACTGTCGTGTTATTTTATTTTACAGTAATCAAAGCAGTAAGTCTGCTATATTTTGTGAGGCATTAAAAGAGATTGAAACGCAGCATCCCGAACAATTTGTTTTAATTAACCTGGTAAGCAACGAAGGGCGTCGCCTCAATAATGTGATGGCAGAACAGTTACTGCAGCGTTACGCCGGTGCCGACCTGATGAACGCGCACTATTACCTTTGCGGGCCATTTACTTATATGCGCATGCTGCAACTTACGCTGCAATATATGGGCATTGAGCGCAGCCATATACATAAAGAAAACTTTGTACTCGAAACGGTGCCGGTGAATAGCCAGGTTTCTCATTTTGCATCGCAGCCATTGCGTATCCGTTACCGTGATGAATGGCATAACATTGTAGCCCACGAAAACCAGACTATTTTACAGGCCGCCTTACAGAATCAAGTGGCTCTGCCTTACAGTTGTGCTAACGGCGTATGTGCTGCCTGTGCAGTAAAATGCAAAAGCGGCAAAGTTACCATTGTAAAAAACGAAGTGCTTACCGATGCCGAACTGCAACAAGGCTGGATACTCACCTGTACTGGTTATGCCGCCAGTGATGACGTAGTGCTTGATTTTGATATGTAAATCTCCAAATACTACTCCAATTCAGCGTTTACGCTAAGTCAATGTAAATAAAAAGAAAACTTTTTGTAACCTCTAATTAACTTATGCGTAAACACTTAAATTGTCTCTGATAGAGATGAAGTGAAGTGCCGGATGAAACATCTTTTTTTGATTGTTATACTTTTTTTAAGTTTCCTCTCAGCTTATGCATTGAGTGCGCGCCCGGTACATGCTTACGCCACATCTAAAGTAAATGCCATCAGTGCCAAATCTGCCTTTTATGTAAGTGATGCAACCAATGCCTGCTGTAAACCACGAAATGGGCTTTGGTTTAACAGAGGCCACTTTTTATTGATACTGGCCGGCTGCGGCATAGGCGTTTTTGGGCTGAGCAAGTACGGGGATAAGGATATTTCGGAATAAAATTCTCCTTCAAAAATTTACCGCATCGATTTCTCCTGTTCAAATTTTTGTCTAATTATCGCATCGCAATAATTTTATTTGCGCGCTACCCTTTTTAAACAAACCTTGCTGGTTTCTTGTTACATCCTGTACATTAAAAATCAGATACTATGCAATGGATGGGCAGACGCGAAAGCGATAACGCAGAAGAAGGCAGCAGCAGCGGCGGCGGCCGTGTGGCCTTAGGCGGTGGTGTA
>CAJYSL010000239.1 GCA_913777515.1 uncultured Mucilaginibacter sp. | reverse complement strand
TTTCTATATTTTGAGCCGATACCTCATCATTCATCCGCATAATCGCAGCATCCTGCTTAATGGTAGTTTGCGCAAAGGCAGGTACGGCAAATAGTAAAAGGAGTAAAAATTTAAACTTCATGCAGTTGTTATTTAACAAAAGCAATATAAGTTATAGGCTAACAAGTGAATAGTAGGAAACAAGATTTTTACTAATAAAACTACGTATGGTAAAGTCGATTGGTAATTTATGAGCCAACCCGTTTAAATACACGGAAAGGCTCATAACAGTGTAGCTTTTTTGCGATGACTTTTGGGATGTAGGTATTACAATGAAGTTATAATATAAAAACTGCCTCTTTGGCTATTCTATCAGCTTGGCTTTCATATCGTAGTTAAACAATTGAACTGCGAGGGTATCGCTCGGTCCGAGTTTAGCTATAACACTATTATCAAACTCATTTAAGGCAAAACCTTGCGCTGTTAAAAAAGAATTACTGGTGCGCGAAGTAAATTTGTAGCATACAACCGGCAGCAGCATTTCTATTCGGTTGCCGTATCCCACCCGCATATCCTGAGTTTTGTAGACAACTTGCGAACTTGATATATTGTACGGTACGTAAGGCGCCTGATACCTAAAAACATTCAACAAAAGCGGATTATTAAAGGGCTTGTTAATGGTTAGCTTTGAGGTGAATATGTACTTACCATTGTTTAAATCGAAAGTATAAGGATTATAGCCCAACACAAAAGCGACACTATCCGTACCCACAAACTTCATCCGACAATCCGTCTCGTAAGGCGTTACATCAAAATTGAAGTATTTAAGGCCGCTTTTAACATAACGGTTAATAATTACAGTATCCTTTATCTCCGAACCGTTGGTGTACATTTTTAAGCCTGCAGTTTTAATAATGGCTGTCCGGTATAACTCATCGGTATATTTAGGTTGCTTTTCTTCGTTCTCTTTTTGACAGGCCATAAAGAGCATGCACATCACAGCGCCTGTAAACGCATAAATAAGGTTTAGTTTCATGTACGCAATATACAGATTGGCACAACAAAAATCTTCACCTATCAATGGCTTTGCATGCCGGCCAAACAACCTATTAAACCCTATCTGCAAATACCAAATCTGCTAACAACAAGCCGCTACTCCTCTACCCCTTCCAGTATCTTTCCCGGCTGTTTAAAGTTACTGCGCACAAAGTGGCACCAGTCGCAGTCGGGTTTGCCGCAGCCGATTGCAAAATCGTGGGCCATAATTTTGTGGTAGGTTTCGGTAAGCTGGCGGGTTACCAGGGCCACATCTTCCGGGTAAATCACAACTTTTTCTTTGTGATAGCTGCCATCAACGGGTTCAATAAAATCGAACACTGTACTCACCGCCTCCCAAGGCCTGATTTTGTCGTTATCTACCAGTATTTTATAAAATACGGCTTGCCGCCAGTAATCGCCTCCGTTAGGCTTGTCGGCGGTAGGCCGCATTAGCTTTTCTTTGGCATATTTAAGCTTGCCTGTTTTATAATCTACAATATTAACCTGGCTGCCGTTAATCTCCACTTTATCTAAATTACCTCGTATCGGCACGCCATTATACGGAAACATACGTACGGGGTACTCCACCTCAACATTGGTATGCCATTGGTTTACATTTTCGTTGTAAAAGGCCAGCAAAATTTTGTCGCCGTAATCCATTCGCAGTTTAAATTCTTCGCTGGTAAACGCATCCCGGTTGCGGTGCATAAACCATCTGAACTCGCGAACAAACTCATCAGCCGTACCAAACTTCTGGTCATTATCACTCATCCGCTTAAACGTACGGTAAAGCGCATGGTGCACTGCCGAACCAAAGGCCATTGCAGGGCTTTTGCCCGCAGGTACCCTAATCAGGTTTTGGAAGTAAAACTTAAGTGGGCAATCCAGGTAAGTATTTAAATGCGTTACCGATAGCACGTAATTTTGCAGCAATTGGTTAATGTAGTTTTTATCCAGCAACTGCACCACCGGCTTATCGTCCTCGGTAAACTGTGTGGCAAAGTAAGCCATCAAGGCATCCTCATTAACTTTAGGCTGCTTAACTTGCAGATGGCTGGCGGCCAGTATTTCGCCCACAAACTGGGAGGCTTCCTGGTCTTTACCATTGCGGTCTTTGGCCGAGTAAGAGATGTGCAAACACTGCTTGGCCCGGGTTAAGGCCACGTAAAACAAACGTCTCGACTCTTCCTGCTGGGCATTTTCATCGCCGGATGCCTGCATTAGTGTATCCGGAAAGCTAAAACCGGTATTGCGCCCTTTAACGTCCCATATTTTTTTGGTGCAGCCAATCAAAAACACATGCTCATACTCCAGCCCTTTAGAGCCATGAGCGGTTAAAAAGTTCACACCGTTTTCGGCATGTATCACCTGGTTCAGTTCCAGCCTGATGTTGTTGCGTTTCATCAGGTCGATGGTTTTAATGATATCCTTGAGTTTAACCTCTGGGCTTTTGCGGGCTTCATCGCGCACAAAATTAAACAGGCTGGTCAGCACCTCCATGTGCCAGCCTTTGTCGGGCTGCTGCATCACATACTTGAGTATACCCAAAGCGGTAATAACCTGCTGAAACAGTTGCTGCAGACTTAAACTTACTGCGGCTTTCAGCAAAAAGTTAATATCGGTAACCAGTTGACGCATTTCCATGTACTCTGGCTGCTCAAACAGGTTGACCTGGCGGTTAGCCTTCATTTCGCTCACATAACGCCTGATAGAAGTTTTAGGCTCGTCGGACTGGCTATAATTAGCTTTTGACACTGCTATGCTTACTTTGGCAATCTCGATAGGCGGAATATCAAAAAAATCATAGTGCATAATCTCGAACAGTAGCTCATCGCCGCTGTAAGGCGAATCCAGTTCCATGGCCAAGTACTGCAGCAGGTTGATTATTTTTTCGCCAAAAGGCAGTGTGAGTATATCAATTTTACGCTTGGTATTTACCGCTACCTTTTTTGCGTCCAGGTATTGGATGAGTTGTTCTACCTGGTTGTGGTTGCGATAGATTACAGCAATATCGGCAGCCAAACTGCCACGCTCAACTAAACGCTCTATCTGGTAAGCTACGTCTACCAGTTCCTGGTCGGGATTTTCATATTCGTTGATGATGGGCTCTACCATCTCCTTTTCGAACCGGGGGTGCGAGGCCATCAGGTTTTTATCTAACCGTAACTGACTGGTCAAACGTTCACGGTTATTGTTGATGAGCACGCGTGACACGTCCAAAATTACCTGGTTAGAGCGGTAATTATTTTTGAGGACAACCGTGTACAGCGTATTCACATAATCGCCGGCAAAGTCGAGTATGTTTTTCATGTTGGCGCCCTGAAAACGGAAGATAGACTGGTCATCATCGCCTACTACAAACACGTTTGGGTTTTCCCAGTAGGTGAGTAAAAATTTTAACAGTTCGTTTTGCGAACCGCTGGTGTCCTGAAACTCATCTACCAAAATATACTGGTGCCTTTCCTGGTAACGGCGCAACAGGTTCTCGCTATCGCGAAAAGCTTTCAGCACCCACATAATCATATCGTCGTAGTCGTACCGGCCACGCTGCCGCAACCTGTTTTGGTAGTTATCAAACTCCTTAACCGCGCAAAGCAGTTTATCCATCAGTTCTTTGGCTGCATCAATATCTTTTTGTTTAACATCGCCTTTTTTGATGCCTTTAGCGGCGTTAGGCCGCTTGTAAACAAACTCTTCGCGATTAGGCAAATCATCAATATATTCCTGTACGGCGCGCTCAATCATGGACAGTTCCCAGTTCTCGCGCTTCATTGTACTGAACAAGCTTTTCAGCCGGGGTACATCATAATAAATATCGCCGGTAAAGCGCTTCAGCAAATGGTCGGTACCAAAATCATCTACCAGTTCTCTGAACAACAGCGCCGATTCGAGGTCGTTGAGGGGCTCAAGGCTCAGCTTACCGAAATGGTCAAGATTTTCCTGAATAATGTCGTTACAAAACGCGTGGAAGGTGTATATATTGATACGGTAAGCATCGGGCCCTATAAAATCAAAAAGGCGTTTACGCATGGCTACCGCACCGGCATCCGTATAGGTAAGACACAAAATTTCGTTAGGCTGCGCATCGGTTTCGAGCAGTATTTTACCAATGCGGGCAGCAAGTATTTGTGTTTTACCGGTACCGGGGCCGGCCACAACCAGCACAGGGCCATCAATTTTGTTAACGGCTGCTGATTGCTCGGCATTGAGCTGAGCTAAAATATCATTGAACTTTTGGGTATACTTTTCGGTAGGCGACTGCATCATTACAAAAGTAAAGGTACAGATTTTGAAAATGCAGCAGTAATGATTTTAGTGCTGCATAAACTTGTAACATCTATGGCGTGCAACTCACGACGTCAGCCTCGCAGTTAGCTTTGATACTTGCTTTTCAAATAGCTAACCGAGTCTGCAATCATTAATTGAAGTATATCGGTATCAACATGAGTCAGCTTTTTTAGGTAAAGGCAGCCTTTACCCACCTTATGTTTCCCGAGCTTTTGCAACAACTCATATTTGGTGTCAAAATCGATAGCCAGGTACAGCACCAAAGCGTTTGCCCGCGAGGCAAAACCTACCAACGGGGCATCACCCTCATGACCACTTTCATACTTGTAGTGATAACTACCATAGCCGATAATGGCACTGCCCCACATTTTAGGTGACAATCCCGTTTGAGACGTAATCAGCGAATCTAACTTAATGCAATCGGCACGGCGGGGCATCATCTTTAATCGTATTTATAAAATCGGTTACACTGTGGGTAGTTTCAACGGTTTTGTTTGCTGCCATATTACCGGGTGATATTAATTGGCTTACAAGTTATTACTATTTGGAGTAAAAC
Source organism: uncultured Mucilaginibacter sp. (assembly GCA_913777515.1). Classification (GTDB taxonomy): domain Bacteria; phylum Bacteroidota; class Bacteroidia; order Sphingobacteriales; family Sphingobacteriaceae; genus Mucilaginibacter. The sequence continues at coordinate 163 of CAJYSL010000239.1, read as the reverse complement.
TCCGTACTGACGTCATATTTCACATATTATTTCAATGGCATATTTAAAAATATTGCCTTTTTCTAACTGAATTTTAATCAACTTTTAAGCGCTTCATTAAAAGTTAAAACTACTTTTATATATTACCCCCATGCATTGGTACGAAGATGAGGTGAAAGGCCTT
>CAJYSL010000238.1 GCA_913777515.1 uncultured Mucilaginibacter sp. | reverse complement strand
AAACGGTTCCATCAGCAAGTAACAAAATAGCCGGTAGCTTTGTGTAGTTGGTCATCTTACAAAAAATATAAAAGGATTAAAAATGGGCCGGTTGGCCTGCGGTACAGCTCCGTGAAGGCAGTGGTTTTGCAACAACAAACGTGCTTCTGTTTTCACGCCGCAAAAATACGTTATTTTAGTGTTTACACTATGTAAATTTTCAACAATTTATTAAGTAGTTGTTTCTACCTTTGCGCTGTTTACAACATTGCACTGTTTAAACACTACAGTTAATTCCAAAAATTGGCAATTAAACGAATGGTAAGGGCCTTGTACCTGTTAAAATCTACATTTAAATCATGTCAGTAAATAAAGAAATTAAGCGCGTTACTACCCATAGTTTGCAGGCCATGAAAGGCCTCGGCGAAAAAATAGCCATGCTTACAGCCTATGATTATACCATGGCTAAGATTGTGGATGATGCAGGTATTGACGTGATTTTAGTCGGTGACTCGGCCTCAAACGTGATGGCCGGACACGAAACTACACTCCCTATCACGCTCGACCAGATGATTTATCATGCCTCGTCGGTGGTGCGGGCAGCTAACCGGTCGCTGGTGGTGGTTGATTTGCCTTTCGGGTCTTACCAGGGCAACTCCAAGGAAGCGTTAAGCTCGGCTATCCGCATTATGAAAGAGTCGGGTGCGCACGCCGTGAAATTGGAAGGTGGTGTTGAAATTGCCGAATCGGTAACCCGTATTTTAACTGCAGGTATACCGGTAATGGGACACTTAGGCTTAACGCCACAATCTATTTACAAATTTGGTACTTACACCGTACGAGCAAAACAGGAAGCCGAAGCACAAAAATTACGCGAGGATGCTACCAAGCTGCAGGAGTTGGGCTGCTTTGCCGTAGTGCTCGAAAAAATACCGGCTGCCTTAGCGCAAGAAGTAACCCAGAACCTACTGATACCCACCATTGGTATTGGTGCAGGGCAACATTGCGACGGGCAGGTATTAGTGATTCATGACATGCTGGGATTGAACAAAGGTTTCCGGCCGCGTTTTTTACGCCAGTATGCCAGCTTGTATGAGGTAATGAATGAGGCAATACAGCATTACGTAAGTGATGTAAAAGCGCAAGACTTCCCGAACAGTAAGGAGCAGTATTAATTTACGCCTGTACTATTATTCATCTCTAAAACCTGCTTTAACTACGATACAACGCAGGTTGTAGGGATGGTACAAAACTGCCAAACAATCACTGCCCGAAATCGTATTTTTATTTACAAACTGACTTAACACACATGCAAAACATGAACGCTGATATTACCGACTTTGACGTTTTGTATGAAGACAACCATATTATCGCCATTAACAAACGTGCAGGCGACATTGTACAGGTTGATGATACCGGCGACGAACCGCTGGACGAAAAAGTTAAAAAATATATAGCTAAGAAATACAGCAAACCTAACGGTGCCTTTTTAGGTGTGGTGCACCGCTTGGACCGCCCGGTGAGCGGCGTTATTTTGTTTGCCAAAACCAGCAAAGCGCTCGAAAGGCTAAACCAGATGTTTAAAACGCGCGAAATGCGCAAAACATACTATGCCGTAGTGCGCAACCGTCCCGAGCCGCCCTACGGTAACCTGGTACACTGGCTGGTAAAAAACCCGCAAAAAAACGTAACCAAGGCGCATGGGCACGAAGTGCAGGGCAGCCTACGTTCGGAATTACACTACCGCCTAGCCGGTGAGCTGAATGGCTATTACCTGATACAAGTTAACCCTATTACCGGCAGGCCGCACCAGATACGCGTGCAGTTATCTACCCTGAATTGTCCTATTGTTGGCGATAATAAATACGGCTACCCACGTGGCAGTTTAAAAAAAAGCATCTGCCTGCATGCACGCCGTTTGCAGTTTATCCACCCGGTAAAAAAAGAACCGGTTGATATTATAGCGCCGTTACCGAAAGATGGTTTTTGGGATAAATTTGCACACCTGGTGCACGAAAAAGATGAACAGATTGTATTGAAAGGCGAATAAAACAGCGGCACCGAAAGGTGCCGTACTTGTTACAGCGCCTGCACCTTGGCCCAAATGGCTTCGTCAACCGGGATGCCTTCTTCCATATTTTTATGGCGTGTTTTTAAAGTACTCTCGCCAGGGTAGCGGATGACATCATTATCATCAACGAGTTTTGCGCCTTTGGTATATTCCAATATCTGCTCAATCAGTGCCTCATTGCTATCTGCAGATGGTTTGATGCAGATAAACACCTGCGACACGCCATACTCTGCTTCACTCTTGGTAATCTCAGCAGTAGATTTGCCCTGGCTCAATACGGTGGCCAATAAGTCAAGCATGAGTGATAAGCCTGAACCTTTCCAGAAACCTACCGGCAATAACCGCCTGCTATCAATAATGGCAGCGGCGTTGGTAGATAACCTGCCCTCCTTATCATAACCACCGGGCAGAGGCAATTCATCACCACTGGTACGATACTGCTGCAATTTACCGAACGAATATTGAGATACGGCCATGTCTAATACTACATGCCCGCGCTCGCGCGGCACCGCTATGATTACCGGATTGTTACCCAGGCGCGGCTCTGTCCCACCCCAAGGCGGTACGTTAGCAATGGTGTTGGTAAAGCAAATCCCTATCAGGCCGGCATCGGCCGCCTGCCAGCCGTAGGTACCGCCCCGCATCCAATGGTTGGTGTTACGTATGGCAACGCAACCAATGCCATGCTCTTTGGCCAGCGCAATAGCCCTGTCCATACAGAACCTGGCATTAAGCGGCCCCGGACCGAGATTGCCATCCCACCTTTCTACAGCACCGGATAATTTGAGCATGGCAGGCTCGGCATCAGGTTTAACCAAGCCGTCCTTAACATACTGTACAAAAACCGGGAAACGATTTAAGCCATGGGTATATACACCGTCGCGGCTGTTTTCGGTAAATATAGTGGCGCAAGCATCAGCTTTGCTTTCAGAAAACCCGACATTAAGCAACACACGCTTAAACTCGGCTTGCATGGTTTCAAAAGGTATACGCATAAGGGTAGTTTTAAATCCGTTTCAGCACACAAAAGCATACGTCGAAACAGGTTACAATTACCTAAAGCAACATACCCAGCCATAAATAGTTGGGCCAGAACATGAAATAGATGTTTTGAAATTTCGTGTTATGAGTTAGTTGAAGAATTGTCCGGCTTTGCTATCAACCTGGCTACAAACATGGTATCTGCTTTATGCTCATATCCTTCAAGCACTTTCATTTCTTCCAGTTGCAGCCCCAGTTCGTTCACCAAAAAATCGACAGCATCTTCGTTTTCGGCTTTAAAGGCTGAGCAGGTGATGTAAATTAAAGGCTTACCGGGTTTAAGGTATTTCACCGCATTTCGGGCGATGCTTTGCTGCAAGCGCTGGAAAAAGTCGATACGGTGGTCTTCAAATTGCGAAATTAACTCAGGTGTGCGGCCCCAGGTACCCGAGCCGGTGCAGGGGGCATCCAGAATAATACCATCGAAAGCATAATTGTGCATCAAAAAGTCTGGGTTCTGCGTTAAATCCAGCACCTTTTTTTGATACTTATTGATACCGGCCTGCCGGAAACGCTCGTCGAGGTTGGCTAAGATAGATTCGCGCTTGTCTGACACCACAAGCTTTAAGTCGGGTTCCTGCTCGTGCAATAATAAAGTTTTACCACCAGATGCTGCGCAGGCATCCCACCAGCCTTCCCACCTTTGCGGACGAAAATATTGTGCCGTTTGCTGCGAAGAATAATCCTGCACCTCAAACCAGTGCTGATTTGGGAATAAATTATCCAGCTTAATGCCGTTGGTGAGCGTTAAACAGTTGTTGCCCTCATCCTTAAATGTGATACCTGCTTTGTTAAGCGTAGCCTTTACCTGTTGCTCAAAACCCTTGCGTACCCGAATGAAAAGGTCGGGCTGGATGAAAAAAGATTTTAAAAACTCATCCTTATCTATTCCCGGCGAAAGCTTGTGGTGAAACGGATAAACGTCCTCCAACTTAAATAATGGATAAGCCGCTTTAACCATCTGTATCTTTTCGTCCAGTCCGAAAAATATGCAGGCCGCCCACTCGGGTTTAAAATGCTGGATGAAAGAGTTGGTTTGAGTGTTGCACAAAAACTCGGCAACCATCAGCCGCTCTTCGGCAGGCACATCGGCAATGGCTTTACCCAGCCTGAAATAATTATAAATTAACCTGCTTGCTACCCGGCGGTCGGTAGAGCCCATTTGCTTGTTTTGCCTGAAAAAACCAGGCAAAAATTTACTGAGCTGCACATCGGCCGGATAATCGGCCAACAGCCGCTGAAAAGTTTTGAGCTGGTTAAGGGCTTTCATTCTACCTTCTTTAACTCAAAGTTATT
>CAJYSL010000237.1 GCA_913777515.1 uncultured Mucilaginibacter sp. | reverse complement strand
GCGGCAGCCCCCCAGCCCCCTAAAGGTGGAGCAGAAGTTGCTGCTGAGGAAGAAGAAGCTAACGCGTAAAGCCTAGCCGTCCGGGCCCCCTGAAGGAGAAGTAGGATTTAAACGGGGGATGGCAATGGCTGATTTTATAAAGTAAGAGGCCGGTAGATTTTCTGCCGGCCTCTTGTACGTTTATTGTATTTTTTTGTCAGTGGTCATGGCTGTGCTCGTGCGGTTTGGCATCGAGGGTACATTCGGTTTGGGTGCAGTGGTCTTCGGCCAGTTCGGGTTCAAAAGTGCTGTGCTGTATTTCTAAGTGCTCCAGCCGGTGGCGTAAATCTTTTTTGATGCTGTTAAACTGGCTCATACTTTCTGTATCAACAACTAAGTGAGCCGTCAGTGCGTTTTCGGTAGTGCTCAGTGCCCAAAGGTGCAGGTGGTGTATATCTTTAACCCCTTCAGCTTTCAGCAATTCGGCTTTAACCTTGTTTACGTCTATTTGCTTGGGCACGCCGTCAAACTCCAGCCTGATGCTGTCCATCAGTAACTGCCAGGTGCCGGTGATAATCACTACAACAATAATCAAACTTACGGCACTGTCTATCCAGTACCATTTGGTAAAATAAATAACAATGCCCGACACCACTACACCTAATGATACCAGCGCATCCACAGCCATGTGCATATAAGCGCCTTTTACGTTCAGGTCTTTTTCTTTATCCTTCATAAACAACCAGGCAGTTACGCCATTTACGGCAATACCTGCAAAGGCTACCCAGGCTACTGTAATGCCCGAAATAGGCTCCGGGTGCCCGATACGCAATATAGCCTCATAAGCAATGATGCCGACTGCAGCCACCAGTATAACCGCATTAAGTAGCGATACCACGATGGTAGAGCGCCTGTAGCCATAAGTGTAAGTGTTACTTGCCCGCATTTTTGATAGCTTAAACGCCAACAGGGCAAGCGCTAAACTGGCTACGTCGCTCAGGTTGTGGCCAGCATCGGTAAGCAACGACAAAGAATGCTGCGCAAAACCAACAATGGCCTCGATGATGACAAACGCCAGGTTAAGTACAATGCCTACAATAAAGGCGGTATTGAGATGGTCGAGTTTCGGAGCATGGTCGTGATGGTGGCCTTGGTCGTGCGAGTGTCCCATTGTAATTATTGATATTTGAGGATATAACGGAAAAATGTATGCTTGGTTGTAAAGATATTGGTCAATCCGCATTACTTCACATGTCACTGGAATTTTGTTTTGATGGGAGCGAATTTTAGTCGACTTGTCAAATAGGTAATTACCGGCGACTATTGATCGATATCTGTTACCTTTACGCAGTGTCGAGGAAAATAATTATTGGTGATATTCATGGCTGCTTTGAAGAGTTAATGGAGCTTTTGAAGCATGCTAATTTAAAAGAAGAGGATTGTTTAATTTCGGTTGGGGATGTAGTTGACCGTGGCAATCGTTCTAAAGAGGTTGTCGATTTTTTACAAGCCCGGCCTAATACCATCGTGCTATTAGGCAACCATGAGCGCAAACATCTAAATGGTGTATTGAGCTATGCGCAGGAAATTGTAAAAGTGCAGTTTGGAGAAGAATATAATTCATTTATTGACTGGCTACAAACGTTGCCTTACTATTACGAAACCGAAGAAGCCATTATAGTGCATGCCGCTTTTGAACATGATGTAGCGCTCGAAAACCAAAAGCCGGAGGTATTAAGCGGGTCAACAGCCGGCGAACGGTTACTGGAAAAGAAGTATGTTTCCGGAACTTACTGGAGCGATTATTATCAAGGTCATAAGCCCATCATCTATGGGCATCATGTAGTAGGCTCCAGCCCGGATGTAAAAAACAACACTTACGGCATTGATACTGGTGCCTGCCACGGTGGCTGCTTAACTGCTTTGGAGCTGCCGGATTTTATTGTTCATCAGGTGAAAGCCAAGGCTGACTACTGGAAGCAGGAGCAGAAGAAATGGCAATTACCCGTACTTGCTGCCAAGGAGTGGAAATCCATGGAGTTATCGGCCATCAAAAAGCAATTAGAAAAATTAAGCTTTGCCGATGAGCCATCTGTTGTCGCTGTTTTAAAGAACATTAGCCGATGGGTAAATGATTTGGAAGCCCAACTGCCTTTAATAAAAAATGCTTTGGATGATTTTACCAGTCAGCTTCTGCAACAATATCCGGACACCTTTAATTTAGAAGTAGCTAAGTTTGACTTTAAAACCTTTTTATACAAAAGCAAGGCGCATAATTTGAAGCTTGCTGATGTGGAAAAGGTGCTTAATACGCCACAAAAAATAATGTTGTTAGCAGGCAAATTAAAAATTAAAGCAGTTGAGCCGTTTAGTATACCAACAGCATAATTTGCCAGCGCTCTTGTTGTGAGAGATTTTACTGATGATGATACGGCTTGCCTTTAATAATGGTATAAGCGCGGTACAATTGCTCTACAAAAAACAGGCGCACCATCTGGTGCGAAAATGTCATGCGCGACAGGGCCAGTTGTGCGTTGGCACGCTGGTATACGCTGGTATCAAAACCGTAAGGCCCGCCAATAATAAAGATGAGTGTTTGTACAGAGCTGATTGCTTTTTTTTCGAGATAGTCTGCAAACTGCACGGAATTAAACTCCAGGCCTTTTTCATCCAATAAAACCACATGGTCGTTGGGTGTTATTTTTTTTAAAATCAGCTCGGCTTCCTTTGTTTTTTGCTGGTCTTGGGTAAGCGCCTTTGTATTTTTAAGCTCGGGCAGGTCGATGATATCCAGCCGGGTATAATGCTTAAGCCGCTTTACAAACTTATCTATGCCTTCGCGAATGTAGGCGTCTTCGGTTTTACCCACCGTAAGCAAAACAATCTTCATGCTGCAAATAAACGCTAAAACTATCGCCTGTTGAAAAAATGATTTAATTTGGCCATATAAAACTATGATGAATCCGAACCTTATTGATGATTATCAGCAACGCATAGATTTTGCCCGAACTAAAATCAGTCATTTATCTACTCAGATTAACAAGTATTCTGTTTTTAGGCTTATTGTTTTTGGCGCCTTTCTGGTTGGTATTTACATTGCTGTAGATGCCAATAGCGTAGGTTTGTTTTTGGCGTTCACCTTGGTGCTGGCAGTGGCTTTTAATTGGCTGGTTTCGCGGCAGAGTATATTTGAAGAAGCAAAGCACTACTACCAGAATTATGCAGCAGTTAATCAGAATGAAATAGGCAACATTCAGCATAAATCAAATCTTTATGACAACGGCGTTGCCTTTGCCGATGACAAGCATTTTTACACCGCTGATTTGGATATTTTTGGACCGGCTTCGCTTTACCAATTCATCAACCGCGCGGCTTCACCTTCAGGCCGTCAATTGCTGGCAGGCTGGCTAAATAGCCCTGCAAAAAAGGATGAAATTTTATCAAGACAAACAGCCGTTCAGGAACTTGCAGAGAAAAACGATTGGCGGCTTGATTTGCAAGCCCGATTGCTTTTTGCTTTAAAAGAAGAAACGCAACAATTAATGCACTTAGTGACTTATTTGAAGTTACCGGTGAAATTGAACAATGCGTTGTATTTACAATGGTACAGCCGCTTGCTACCAGTCATTGTGATTTTAGGAGGAATATTATCCATCTATTTTGCAGAGGCAAGATATGCCACTGTTTTGCTGCTGGTGTTTAACAATCGGCTGACTTCGTCCAAATCAGAAGAAATAAAAAAAGCTGATTTAATAGTGGGCCGTATAGGCGAGGGGTTGAAGAATTATGCCCGAGTTTTTGAAGAAATTGAACAGGCCGAATGGCAGTCGGACCTGGCAAAAAAAATGGCGCTTAAAATAACACAAGCGCAGGGTAAACCGGTATCTCAAAAAATCAAGCAGCTTTCGGTTTTAATAAACCGGCTCAACCAGCGGCTGAACTTTGTAGTAAACCTGGTATTGAATGCATTGCTGCTTTGGAACATAAAACAAGTACTGGCCATTGAAGACTGGAAACGAAATAACCACCAGGACTTGCAAGCTGCCTTTGAAGCCGTTGCGGGTTTCGAAGCTTTAATTAGTTTAGCAAGCTTGCAAATCAATAATCCCGACTGGTGCATGCCCGAAATAGCTGAAGGCGACGGCTACACCTTGACGGCCGTTAATATCGCTCATCCCTTAATCAAATCTGCCACTCGCGTAGCTAACAGTTACGAGTTGAACAATACCCGGAAGGTGGACATCATCACCGGCTCTAATATGGCCGGCAAAAGTACTTTTTTGCGTACGCTGGGTATAAACACCGTATTGGCGTTGGCCGGTGCGCCGGTATGCGCTCAAAGTATGCAGGTATCGGTAATACAGCTATTTAGTTACATGCGCATCAAAGACTCGCTTAACGAAACTACCTCGACGTTTAAGGCTGAACTCGACCGGTTACAGATGCTGCTGGAAGCGGTAAAAACCCGTTCTGATATATTCTTTTTAATTGATGAGATGTTACGCGGAACCAACTCTGTAGATAAATATCTTGGCTCCAAAGCAGTGATAGAACAACTGATTGCCCGCCGGGGCGTGGGCCTGGTGGCAACTCACGATTTACAATTGGCCCAACTGGAACAGCAGTATCCCGGTTATGTACGCAATTTTTATTTCGATATCCAGGTACACGACGGTGAAATGCTATTTGATTACAAGCTTAAGCCGGGCGAATGCAAAACCTTTAATGCATC
>CAJYSL010000236.1 GCA_913777515.1 uncultured Mucilaginibacter sp. | reverse complement strand
GGGGTATCAGCAAAAGGGGCTGCCCGGATGGCAAACCCTTTGGAAAGGATATTCCTTCTTTCAGTCACTGTTGACCGGATTGCAATTAGCTGATAAACCACCCCCATTTTATGGGTAAACTTAAACCTTGGGGAGGGGTGCGGCTGGTGGTGTAGTGGCGGGGAGGGGTTAGTGAATCAATATAATTTTCGTGTTACTGTAAAATCGGACAACCACTCAATCTAATTTATTTCTTCCCTACCACCTGCCTATTCTTTTGGTCATCCAGCTTAAAAGCTTTCAGTTTCTCGCAACAGATGACCAGCAGTCAACGTAAACAGGTTTGATGTTTAGCAGCGAGCCACCGTTGACTGACCGATTATAGGCATGATAAACAATAAATGTAGTGTCCCATTCGATAAAGAGGATAAGCTACCAGGTAATCTTCAACAATTCTACATCCTGACGGGCTAATGCCGATGGAATGATTACCTTATTATTTTTTACCGTTATCCGTTGTGGCTGCCCCAATTGCTGTAACTGACCGGCTTTTTGCAACCGGCTGATTTGGGCAGCCGTAGGTTTTTGCGGCGACCCCATTTTTTTCCAGACGGTGTAAGCGTTACTATGTTCCTGGTCTATTTTAAATCTGGTAACCGTGACCGTTACTCCGGTCAAGCCATTCACATTAACCTGTACGGTTTCGGGAGCAGCAAACTGGTCATTGTCATGGTAGCTCCATAACATTACCGCTGCCTCACGGCTACCTTTAGCCGCTAAAGCACCAATATCTGACGTTTTGCGAATGCTCGAATCCAGAATATTATTTAAAGCATACATCCGGTTGCTGGTTGCCTCCACCCGGTTGCCTTTCATCTTTCCAAACATCCTGAACACGTTAAGTACCGGTTTGTCTACCCCATTGGTAGCCAAATCGCGGAAACCGTAAAACCAGGGTTGGTCTTCAAACTCAAAAGCCCAGGTTACGGCGCCAATCAGATTGAGACCATACTGGTCGGCCAATTGGTATTTACGGGCAAACGAGGCTGCGGTATAGCTCGAGTACATGGTACCATTACGGTAGGCATTCTGCGGGTCGGTAGCCATCCCGCAAGCAGCACATCCTTCCGGGTCCGATTCACCAATCACAATCGGTGTGTTTTTCAGTTCCGGGTGTGAGGCGATCATCTTAAAATTATCGTTGATGTTACGCAGTTGCGCCCTGACATCCATGCGCACTATACCGTTTACCAGCTTGGGCGAGCCTTTGGCATGAAACAGAATTATGTCTAACGGCGTACCGGTTTTGCCAGTGGCATAGTTAGTACCCGTCAGGCAATGATTAATAAAATCATTCAGCCATTTGATTCCGTTACCTGTTACGTCGGCACCACCAATGCGGACACCGGGTAAGGCTTTTTTTACGGCCATTACGGTATAGTCGTACAATTTAAAAAACTCTTCTTTAGTGCCTTTCCAATAAGGCGAGTTAGGTTCGTTCCAAACCTCCCAATACCAGCTTAGCACTTCCTTTTCGCCGTAGCGGGCCACACTATGTTTTACCCATTGGTACACCAGCTCGGCCCATTTATCATAATCCTTAGGCGGGTAGGCCCAACCGGTAATAATGTCGGTATACGGGTCACCCGGTTTCCAATGGTGGCGGTAAGGCTCCGGATTTGTAGATAACGCTTCGGGCATAAAGCCAATTTGTGCCAGGGGTTTCATGCCGCGTTTAACGTAAGTATCAAATATGCTGTCTACAATGTTCCACTGGTAAACGGGCTTGCCGTTGGCATCTTCGGTATACACATTAGTCGAGCCCCATTTAAGTGCGGCCTTACCATCGCCGGTAACCAGCAAACTGTGCGCTCTTACAAATACCGGCACAGGGCTCAGCTGCGCAATTTCGGTCAGCAGCTTTTTGCCATCCTTCATGTAGGTATAGTTGGGTTCATCATAGCCAAACCACGCCCATATGGGTTTCATGGGTCCAGCAGGCTTTCGTAAATCAACTTGTATAGTTACGGGCGCTGTTACTTGTGCTCTTGTTAAGCTAAAACAAGCCAACAGGCCGGTTAACAGCATTAACTTCAAATTTTTTGCAGACATAAAAAACAGTTATAATTGGCAATAAGCACTTAATTCGGATAAAGCTTATGGCCTAAATGTACTGCTTTTAACTTTTACTTGTCGTTTTGACATTAATTAAATTGGTACCGTTCCAGCTTTTGTATGTTGTTATAAGCTATGCTTAGCGGAACAGCACTGACCACACCAAACGAACAATCAATCAACTGCCAAAAGAACGGAATATGCCTGATGTAGCCGGCAATAAATGCCAGCGGAAGGATGAGCAGGCAAGCAATCAAACCAAACTGTATGACCCAAATGTTTTTTACCGGGTTAAGCAACGGACCAACAAATAATATAGCCAGCATCAGGTGTGCAAAAGCCAGCCAATCGGTACCATAGCTCAGGAATGGGTAATGCAGATTGGTTTGGCTGAGACCATGGTAAACAGTACGTAGCCAGGGTTGTAAAATGGCAGGGAAGCTACCGAGGTGATTATTAAAATAAGCCAGTTCGCTCTCGAGCGGAAAGGCGGTGATACCGCTGATAGCCAGCCCGGCAATGATGAATAAGATGCACCACCGGGTGCGCTGCAGCAGTTGTGCTTTAGTAAGCGTTTTCACGACGGTTAAGATTAGGTAAGGTGATAGCCTGAGTTTCGACGGTGTGCTTTATCAGCTGATTACGTTCTGATAGTAAAGTTTGCAGGTAATCTTTCAACACCCACTGGTCTGCCAATCTGCCCAGCCAGCCCAAAGGCGATTTAAAAACAAACTCATCTACCATCAAAGTGCCCCCGTTTTGTGGCCAAAAGGCATGATAATGCCTGAACCATTTAAACGGCCCCGATACCATCTGGTCTACAAAAAACTCGTTGCGTTTCATTTCGGTAATTTGCACCTTGAGTTTAAACGGCAAACCAAAATGCCAGGCCCTCCAGGTTACGGTTTGGTTCAGGTTAATCAGGCCCCGGGTTATGCCGGCTATAGCCTGCTCCCGGTGCCGTTGCATAGATTGCACATGCAGGTCTATACTCCGGGCTGCGTCAAAGCATACATTTATAGGTGCCTGAATAAAAGTTTGTAAGTTAATTGCTGGCATAATTATTCTACCCTTTGTTTAATAACCTGTAAAATGTTGTTCTGAATATCTTTCATAATCAAGCCCGCCCACCAGGCTGCGTAAAAGTTGAAAGTTGTGGTTAGCTTAAAATGACTGTACAAATGCAGCCGGTAAGTACTGGCGTTTAGCTTTTGTAATACATAGGTACCATCTAACACATCAAAATAGTTGCCTCCAATTACCACATGCTCATCCATCGTGGCCGAGGGTATTTCGTAAGGATGGGCCTTGATGGTAAAACGCATACGGCGCAAATCTTCGTAATCGGTCACCTGCTCATGAAACACCAAACCTTTTTCGAAAATAGCTTTACGATAACCGCCAACGCCGTTATAGTTCAGTTCGGCACGTACCGGCCGCGGAAAGCCCAGTGTGTTAGTTAGCCAACCTTTATCGTCTTGCCTTTTGATGGCCTTAACGCGAGTTACGTTTTGCCATATTCTCGCCTTGTCAGCTTTTAGGTCGATAAAAGTATAAGCTTCATACACATTTGCGATACTGCCAATCCAGTTTTCTAAAGGGGATAGCAAGAAAGGAAACAGCACCACCAAGGTAAGATAAGTATTCTCCTGCTTATGCTTTTTCAACTTGTAGTGCCCGGCTACTGCTCCTCCCAAAGAAGCGGCAATAAGAAATACCGGCAAAATCATTATCCAGCAAGCCCAACCTTCGGTACCGAAAAACAGCGTAATCACAAAAAAAGCGAAAATGGGTACCCAGGGCATGCAAATTCTGTAAGTCTGGCTTTTTACTTTTTCAATATCCGATAAGTAAATAGTCAGGGCACCTATACCGAAGGGTACCAAGAATAAAAAACTGATGGACATAACGCTAAAAAGGCCACCCCAATCGCTTACACCAAAAATGAAATGTACAACCAGTGCAAAAATCAAGGGGAGAATAATGGCAATTGCTATTTTTCTTGAATTGTATTTCATGGTTTAAAAAGTTGATTGTTTAATTTTTTTGTTTCAAAATATCACTTATCGCAGATTCTATTTCCACAAAGCGGAATGTGTAACCGGCGTCGAGCAAACGTTGGGGTGCTACCCAGCGGCTTTTTAAAATCAGTTCGGTTTCGGTACCAATAAGCCGCGCACCTATTTCGAGTAACCATTTAGGTGATGGCAAACCGAAAGGCATACCATACTGCTTACGGATGGTATGCATTAAA
>CAJYSL010000235.1 GCA_913777515.1 uncultured Mucilaginibacter sp. | reverse complement strand
CGATAAATATTGAAGTAACGACCAGGGCCGTCCAGGTTAAACAATTGGCCAAAATCGGCAATGTAGCGTTTAGTACCTAAATCCAATCCTACTAAAACGCGGTGACGAACGCTGCCGGTTTTCACATCGCCATTTACAAACAATTGGCCAAATTTAGATTCGTTGGCAGCATCCCAAATGCTTACATAACGTTGCACATCACCGTTAGGCGAAACACTAAGCGAGCCCGTGATAGGACTTAACCATGATGAGCTACCCACCTGGTTATAGTTAAAATAACCTAACTGGCCGGTTAGCTTCCAGTTGTCGTCAATTTGGTGATGCACGTATACAAAGGCGCTGTGGTCTTTAATGCGGGTGGGGTCAACACCGGGCTGGGCCAGCGTAAAATTGCGAGGCAACGAAGCAAAACCTGCGCTGGTTGGGCCAAAGGCATAAAACGACCCAACGTTCGACATTCGGTTAAACTGGTAAGTATACTCGGCCGTTAACGTGGTTTTGTCGTCAATTTTGTAAGTAATAACCGGGGCAATAGCAATACGGTTATTAAACTCATAAGGTCGGAACGAATTTTGGGTTTGTCCCATTAAGTTAACGCGGTACAGTAAGTTGCCCGATTTAGTCATCTTGCCGTCCAAATCAAGCGTGGTGCGGTACAAATCATAGCTACCCAGCGTGATGTTAGCCTCGCCGTTAAAATCATTACCCGTTGGCTTTTTAGTGACCACGTTGTAGATACCGCTTGGTTCGCCATTAGACATCATAAAGCCTGCCGGACCTTTAACCACCTCAATACGCTCCACAAAACTCATGTCTTCGTTTAGCGGGCCCCAGTTTGACGTAACATTCATACCGTTGCGGAAAGCCGAAGCACGAGAGCCACGCATGTTTACGCGGGTATACAGATTACCCCAGTGCTCAATTTTAGTAGCTCCTGAGAAATTGCGCAGTACCCCATCATTCATGCTGATAACCTGCTGGTCTGACAGTGCTTGCGAGGTAATGATTTGGATGTTTTGCGGCGTTTCGAGCAGCGGCTCGTTTAACCGTAAAGTAGACGAAGGCTTATCGGCTTTGTATTTGTTTTTGCCGCTCAACACCTGAACTTCTTTGAGTTCCTCGTTGTTTTCGCTAAGCATAACGTTGATAGTAAGCTCCTGACCGGCAACAACAGAAACAAGTTGCTCTTCGGTTTTTAAACCAATAAAGCTAACCCGTAATGTGTAGGTGCCCGGGGCTACTTTACGCAAATGGTAACGACCGTATGCATCGGTCATATCGCCGTTACTTTTGCCTTTTAAGTTTACGCTTACACCCGCAGCAGGTGCACCATCGGCAGTAGTTACCGTACCGCGAATGCTACCGGTTTGCTGCGCAAAAACATTGATATTGAATAGTAGAAAAAGTGAAAAAAGAATGGGTAAGAATCGGTTCATTGTTTAGAATTAATCTTAATAAAGCCCAAATGTAATCCAAATCTCATGGATTGCAAACATTATTTGTAATTAATCTAAATAAAAATATGTTGGATTTATATAATCTACTCTTCTTCCAATGAATTACTGACAATAAAAATTTTGTTAAAACATCTGACAATAGACTTATTGCCAAGTGGCTCGTGAAGCCCCTCAAAATAGCAAAAGCATCCTCTTCAAGGGGATGCTTTGCCTGGATACAATGAAACTTGATTAACTCAATCTTTATAATAAGAACAAATGAAGACTATGGGTGAAAGGCTTTTAAGCCGCTTTGCAAATATTTAAGGTAACGGCTTACTTCAAAATCGGCACCCTGAGGTTCGACGAGGGTTTGCTCGGTTTGCGGATTAAGCAATACGTAGAACGGCTGCGAATTGCTGTTGAACCGCGAGGCCTGTATGTCGCTGTTCAGGGCTCCGATGGTAGTGATGAGGCGGCCGCTGAATTTGCTGGTATACTGCTCGGCCGCAGGCAATTGCTCCTTGTCGTCAACATACAACTGGATGAGTACATATTGGTCGCGGATTACGGGCAGCACCGCTTTGTCGGTCCATACGTTAGCTTCCATTTTACGGCAGTTTACGCAGGCGTGGCCGGTAAAGTCAATCATTACGGGCTTGCCCACTTTTTTGGCATAAGCTACACCCTCGGCATAATCAAAAAATGGGTTCAGTCCGGCGGGTTTCTCAAACAGGTTGGCGTATTTATGTGGCGTGTTGTCGGTCGCACCGGCACCTGCCCCGCTGTTGCCGGCCAAACTTGCGGTATACAAGTCAAAATCCTGGGTAGATTGCGGCGGCAAGAATGCACTGATACTTTTAAGCGGCGCACCCCACAAACCCGGCACCATATATAAGGTAAAGGCCAGCACCACCATGGCCAAAAACAAACGCGGTACTGATATATAGGGCAACGCACTGTCGTGGCTGAATTTGAGCTTGCCCATCAGGTAAAAACCCATCATGGCAAAGATGACAATCCACAACACCAAAAATACCTCACGGTCAAACCAATGCCAGCGATAAGCCAAATCTACATTCGACAAAAATTTGAGTGCCAGCGCCAGTTCCAAAAAACCCAGCGTTACTTTAACACTGTTTAGCCAACCGCCCGATTTAGGCAGTGCACCTAACCAACTCGGAAACATAGCAAACAATGCAAATGGGATAGCCAGTGCCAGCGAGAAACCCAGCATACCGATGGCAGGCCCTAACAGTGCTCCGCTTACGGCAGCTTGCACCAGCAAGGTACCAATGATAGGCCCCGTACAGCTGAATGATACCAGCGATAGCGTAGCCGCCATAAAAAATATCCCCAGCAACCCGCCTTTGTCCGACTGCTCGTCCATGCGGTTTACCCACCTGGCAGGAAGCGTCAACTCAAATGCGCCTAAAAACGACGCTGCAAAGCCGACCAGCAGTAAAAAGAAAACGAAGTTAAACACACCATTGGTGGACAAACTATTTAATGCATCGGCACCAAAAACTATGGTAATGGCCAACCCCAGCACCACATAAATAAAAATGATACTCAGCCCGTAAAAAACCGCCGTGCGGATGGCCTTGGCCCTGGACGTGGTGCTTTTAGTAAAATAACTGACCGTTAACGGCAGCATCGGGAAAATGCAAGGCATCAACAACGCCGCCAATCCGCCTAAAAACCCTGCTAAAAATATGCTGCCGAGCGTTTGGTTAACCGGGCTTGCAGACTGTTGTTTAGCAGATGCCGGTTTTAAGCTGTCTTTAGATTTTACCTTACCGGTATCGGCAGTTGCTACCGGCGCTGTTTTTTCTGCCGGTGTAAATTCAATGCCGGCGGTCGATATGGTGTCCTGTATGGCTGCCGTAGCTACTGCTGGGTAAAACCAAAGCAGCATTATACCCCAGATAAATAAACGCTTAATGTGGTGCAAAGGACTATATATTACAGGTTGAAAAATTGAATTACTTAATGGTTACCGTAAAATTAAGCTGGTCGGGTGGCAGGCATTTTTGGTCGTTACAGGTCATGTACTCCACCGTACCTTTAACTGTAAGTGGCCCCGAAGCATTGGTTTTTATTTTTTGCTGAAACACGACTGAATGCTCAAAGTAACTCACATTCATATTAAAAGCCTTCTCGAACTTGGTAATGGCTTTAGGTTCGATGGTCTTGCCCAACAGCTTATATTTAGCATTGGGCGTAAAGGTAATGGTGGTTTTAACCGGACCGCCCTCGGTAGTATTTTGAGAATACAGGTGCCAGCCGTCGTCAATAGTGGCTTTAATTAAAATCATGGCCTCGGTTTTACTGATGCGTTTACCGGCGTAGGCCCATTTTACAGGCGTTAAAATTTGTGCACGGAGCACCGCGCTGGTGCATACCAACGTCAGGATGAGGATAAGCTTTTTCATGAGATGGGTTTATTGATTGGATGTAATCAGTGTCTTACAAGTGAATCGCCGGCTCGGGCAGGCGACAGATGGGCTGGTAGTCGGTAAAATCAACTTTTGTTGATAGGTAGCCCGGTTTTACGGGTTCTTGTTTGACCAAATCGGTGCTCAGGTATTTTTTGTTGCTATCGCAAAGCAGCGTAACCACCACGGCATCCGGGCCTAACTGTTCGGCCAGCTTAATGGCACCAATCACATTTGCACCCGAGGAGATACCCACGGCCAACCCTAATTGGCGGGCCAGCTTTTGCGCCATAATAATGGCATCGCCGTCACCGGCCTGCACAATCTCGTCCAGTTCGTTAAGCTTTACAATAGCCGGGATAAATTCATCGGATATGCCCTGGATGCGGTGAGCCCCTACCTTATACCCGGTGGTTAGCGTGGGCGACTCGGCCGGCTCCAGCGGGTGAACACGGATATTGGGGTTCATTGATTTAAGAAAATTTCCGGTGCCCATTACGGTGCCGCCGGTACCTACACCTGCAACAAAGGCATCAGGCATTAAA
>CAJYSL010000234.1 GCA_913777515.1 uncultured Mucilaginibacter sp. | reverse complement strand
CGGTGGTATACCTTAAGACGTATCGTATATAAACCCGGGTCGTGTATGCGGGTAGTTAAATTAAACCTCACCAGGTTATCTTCTACCACACTCACTACACCTACCCTTGACCGCAAACGATTACGCTCTACGGTTTCCAGCCAAATACTGCGTACGGCACCGGTATAGGTCTGGTACCAGATACCACCCCGCTTATAAACTGATGATTCCTGCTTACCGCGGGTAGTATCAGCATCCATGGTACTGGCAATACGTACCGTTAACCGGTTGTTCTGCTGTAAAATGGCATCATCCAACTCAAACGAAAACGAGGTATACTCGCCAATGTGCATATCCTCCCCCTCAATGGTTTTAAGCGGGAAACCGTTTAACCAAGCGCGGGTTTCATAACCACAAGCGCCAAAAGTTAACTGTAGCTGGGTATTTTGTTTATCATGCCGTTCGGGCATTGGAAACTCGCGTTCGTACCAAACAATTACTTTTTCGTGCCAGGTTTGCTTTTTATCAGGATCCAGGCTGGCCATGTGTGTTTCTACACTGCCCGGCCAATGTGCGTTATCATTATATTGATGGGCAACGTACCAGGATTCGCTCATACCGCGGTCGGTTGGGTCGAGTGCAAATTTCCAGGTGCCATCGAGCAGTACAAAAGAATTAGGCCTGATGACCGCCCTGGGCAACGGGTTTAGGGCATCTTCGTCAGAAAACGACTCTTCGCGGCTTTTGGTTAAACTGTAGTTAGGATGAATTAACTCGCTCATATCAATCAGTATTAAGAGCACTAAAGCCCTATGCAAATTTTATTCAATTACAACCCAAAAGTGTGGATTGTTTGCCCAACTGATATGGTCAGCAGTTAATCATTAGTAAAATACATATTTTAAAAATCAAACTTTACGTAAGTACGTAAGCCCAGTTTTGGTGCGTCTGGGTTATCCAGATAAGAAAAACGCCTTACCAAATCAAACCTTAACACTTTAAATATATTGCCTACACCTATGCTGCCCTCCATGTAAGGCCCCCGGGCCAGTGAGTAAGTAGTTGCCTGGCCCAAACCGTTGGTTGGGAAGCGCAAAAGCGAGGGGTCATTGGCTGGGTTATTTTCGCTACGCACACCGCCCCATAAGCTTTTAAAGTTTATAATCTCGCGCAATTTTAACCGGCGCAGTAAGGGTACTTTGTTAAATAAGAAGCCGTTAAAATTATGGTCGATGGTCAGGCTGGCATAATGGTCGCTCACAAACTCCTGGAAGTTCATCAGGTTAAATGATTGAAACTGGAAGGCATAACTCTGATTAGCCCGGTGGATATCCAGCAGCGGGAAAGGCACTTTGCCAAACAGATAACCACCCTCGCCGCTTACATCGGTAAAGCCTAACTGCGACAGGTAAAAGCGTTTGCTAACGTTACCAACTAAGTTTTGGTAATTGTAATCTCCGCCCAAAAAGCCTTTTAACCCTTGGGTATAGCGCAGGGTATAAATTGGATATCTGTCAGGTATGGGTGTACGATATAGCTTGCCCTGATAAAACTTCTCGTGCGGTGCATAACGCAATTGTGCCGAAATCTCGGTGGTATGAATCAGGTTAACATTGTTTAAAGCGCCGTTGGGCAACAGGTTCTGAAATTCCAATGCTCCGGCAGGACTTTGGTTCCATTTTTTGAAGCCGATGGCGTACGAAAAATGGTTTAGGTACTCGTGCACATAATCCAGCTTAAAAATATCATTGTATAACCACTGGTCGTTAGCGCCGCGTTTGAAGGATAGTAAAAAATTGCTCTCCTGCACAAACTCCAGCTCCTGCCCCGGCACTTTGGTATCGTGCTGAAAGCTGGCCCGGATATAATTTTGTGGAAAGGAGTAGATAGATTTGTTGTTAAGCGAGTAGGTAGAGCTCAAAAAGTATTTAAACTTTTGGTCGCGGGTACCGTAAGCACCATAGGTTTCAAAATAATAACGTTTGCTTAATGCCGTTGTGGTACGACCGCCCAGCCGGGCTCTAAAACCCTCTACCGGGTTAAAACTGTAAAAAGTATTTACCGGCCCCATCTCAAACGGACCAAAGTTTTTGTATCCGGCCAGCACCAGTGTGGCAATATCCATAGTGCGTTTAAACGACGGGATAGTTTGCAGGCTATCTACGTTTTTATACAAACCGGCAGATACGGCATCTAAAGTATCAGGGCGGCTGTTACTCCAGTACTTATCATCTTTCGCGTCAGATTTTTGGGCGTAAACCAGCGCCGGACCGTCATAAGTTTCTTTAGGGCGGGGTTGGTTAATTTTAAAGTTATTGATGGTTACCAAACGTTCGCCATAAACCCCGGTACCTTTTTCTTTGCTGATGCCAAACTCAATTTTCAGGTTACTTTGGCTTAAGTGATAACGGCCATCCGCATTTTTATCAAACGACAGGAAAGCCTGCATCTGGCGTACAAAGTTGAGGTCGATGTTTTTATTGACGGTTAATACTGCGTTTTGCACGGCATAGTTACCGTCCATCGTAATATATATTTTGCCCTCAAATAGCTTATTGATGGTATTGCGCGGCGTAAAACTTAGCTCAATCAATTTAGGCGACTGGTCTTTAAGCGTATCGGTGATAAAAAATTTATAAAAATCGGGAGAGTGGTCGGCTATTGGGCTAAGCAATTGGTTGCTCAGTAACGACACATTGTTGTCATAGATATTGATATCCTGATACATGCGGTTAAAGTAGGTAGTGAGGCCCTGGTTGTCTACAAAGTTTTCATCGTATTTAACCTGCTTGTTGGCCTCAATCACCTGCTTTTGAGTAAAGGGAACTTTGCGGTAATAATTATCCGAAAGCTTCTCTTCCATATATAAAGGCAGCAATGTTTTACCGCCAATAGCAGTTGAGTCCTGCTGGCGAAACATAAACTGGTAATTTTTAAAGATGCGCTTGTTTTTAAACTTGTCCGACAGGTTGCTGAGCGAGAATATCATACGCTCATATTGACGGTACTCTACATAGTTATAACTCTCTAACTGGTTTTGCTTTTTATGCGCAATTACCTGCCTGATGAGCTCAACCGCTGGGTTATTTTTATTGGTATACTTTTTCCTTTTACCGGCTTTAACCACCACATCGCCCAATAAGCGGCTGTCTTCGGTTAAGGCAAAATTCACCTCCTGCTCTTTGCCCGGGTCAATGGTTTTCACTACGGTTTTATAACCCACGTAGGTTACCTTTACCTGGTTAAAGTTATCAGTGGTTTTAAGTGTGTAATGCCCGTTGTTGTCGGTAGCTACGGCTTGTGTGGTACCATTAAAGCTGACCGTAACAAATGGTAATGCTTCTTTAGTTTTAGCGTCGGTAACTACACCTTTAACCAAGGTGCCCTGCGCATAAATACTGTTAAAGGCGCCTGCCAGTAACAGCAGTAAAAATATTGTTTTAGTAAAAAGTTTCATGACCTGTGAGGGTTGCGAATAATTGCACAAAAGGTTGAACGATGCCTGGATTGCCGGTGATAATTAGCGTTTGTTGTAAATCGCTTTAACTTATCATCAAGGGCAGCCTGAGGTAGAAGTGTGCAAGCAGCACGTTCGGAGTTTTTGTGTTATAGTGAACATGGGTTTAAGTACCTGCTGCAAATGTGCGTTGGGCAATCCTTATTCACAACATCCACAAACTGGAATTACAATTCCGTTATAATTCTATTACAATTCGTTTACATTTAAACTCAATCAAGGCAGTATAAACTTAATTATTTGCGAATAACGAAAAATAACTTTAATCAAACGTTTGATTATTATAATTGCAATTTTCATTCAGTCCTTGCTATCAAACGATAAATCAACACACATTCTACTTCATCAAAGGCTTGTTAGCTTAACGTAAATTTTGGACTGTTAAACAGCTTACGGACAGCCAAAAACAGCGTGCTGATTAAAAATTCGCTATTTTCGCTTGCTTATCATCATCTCCATGGGTATCCTGCAGTTTGAGCAAAATCCGTTTCAGCAATGCATCTCTTTTCACGTGCTTTTAGATCACCTGGAAAAAGTAGCGCGCGAGGAGACCGGGTATACTGCAGAACGTGCACAAGCCCTGCTCGCCGAAGCTGCGGCTTACCCCAAACTACGCGACGGGCTAAGCGAGGAAGGGGAAATTGAGGAGCATATGCCGGTTATTAAACATCTGGTAGCCGACTTATTTCCTGCCGCGTTAACGCAAAACGAAATCAAGGCCGTTACTATACCCTTTCAAAATATCCTGTTTAACCGCACCGAACGGTTGAAAAAAATATTGCATGCCGCAGGCGACAGCTTCGACATGACTATTCGGAATTTTGATGACCATCAATTTTATGTGATGAGCTGCTGCCTGATTTTAAATGAATTTTACAATACGCAGCTGGATTTTGGCAAACCCATGTTTTATGACATCCCTACTGCCGAAGGTGTCATCAAACACTACCGCATCATGTATAATGCCGACTTTTTAGACATTATACCTACTGATAAAGCCCGTAAACTGACACCCGAAGATGCTAGCCGCTTAGTAAATAACTATGATGACCTGGCTCTATGGATGAGAATGTTTCCGCCCGGAAGTTACATTTTGAAAGGCTTTGCACTTATTACCTTGTTTGATGTTACGGTTGAAAATGCTGTATCAGTTTTGAAAGGCACGCTGCTCACCAATCTTAATGAGGTAGATGTAGAGCAGGATTTTGAGTCGATATTCCGATCTATTTACCGGATACCCGACCTCCGCGTAGGCTTTACCGCTTTTGATGCCGACGAAAATAAATTCAGCAGCATTGCTAACATCCGTAAAATAAAAAGCTACATCCTTAATGATAGCATGGAAGCTATTTGTACTGATATACTGGGGCCAAAATCATTTGCGGCCATTATGGGCAAAAGCGATTTCTTTGCAGTGTCGGATACGAAGCAATTTTTTTTGGAACACCCGGACAGCGAGCTTGCCCACCAGTTTTTAAAGCAAAACATCTATAGCTTTATACTGGCTCCGGTGGTTAAGGATGGCGTCAAGCTGGGCATTTTAGAATTGACTTCTCCCCGCCCTCATGAGTTGAACAGCGTTAATGCCCACAAACTGGATACGGTGATGCCGTTTTTGGTTAACACCATTGACCGGCAAATATCCTTTATGCAAAACCGCATCCAGGCGGTTATCCAAAACGAGTATACTACCCTGCACCCAAGCGTGCAGTGGAAATTCATCAAAGAGGCGCGAAAGTTTATTGAACGGCATGAGCATCACCTTGATTACAACCTGCGCGAGGTGGTTTTTGATGATGTGTACCCGCTTTACGGGCAAATTGATATCAAAAGCTCATCCAACACCCGCAACCTCAGCATTCAAAAAGACCTGCACAACCAATTGGCCAATCTGATGCTGATTGTGGAGATGATGGACGAAATTCCGGAGCAGGCGGCCTATATGGAAAAGCTGCAGGAATTTGAAACCCTTACGCATAACTTTTTAACGCTGGTACGTACAGATACCGAGCAGTACATCCAGTACTTTATCGAAAGTAAAATTCATCCCTTACTGTACTCGCTGCAATC
Organism: uncultured Mucilaginibacter sp.; assembly: GCA_913777515.1. Classification (GTDB taxonomy): domain Bacteria; phylum Bacteroidota; class Bacteroidia; order Sphingobacteriales; family Sphingobacteriaceae; genus Mucilaginibacter. Next base: position 11,539 of record CAJYSL010000234.1, on the reverse strand, counting down.
TTCGCCTATATACAGTAAGCCTATAGCCAATTATTTTAGGGAATTAGATAAAACCAACGGCACGTTTTACACCTACCGACGTAAGTACCACACCACGGTTTCGATAACCAATCAAAAAATGGCATCGCTGTTAGATGCCCGTCAGGCCGAAGCTCAGCGGATATTTCCGCATTATTACGAGCGCTTTAAAACCGACGGTGTAGAGCATAATTTATACATCGGCTCGTCTATTTCGCCTAAGTATGCCTTTACCATGCGGCATTTGCATCAGCTACGTTTGTGGCAACTGCAAACGCTGTGTGAGATGGAACGCGCACATCATCAGCTTAAAACAACGTTACCCTACCTGCTCGAAGTCACCACGCTTATACTGGCGTTCAGCTCACCTTTATCAATCAGGTTCAGGATGGATGAAAAACGCTTTGATGTAGACGGCACTTACAATGCCCGCTTCGAGATTGTGAAAAAACGGATAGATAAAGCTTACATTAAAGACACCAGCGAGCGCATTTGTGCACCGGGTAAAATCACCATCGTGTATGCCAGCCCCAATGAAGAAATCGAATACCGCGGCTACGTCAAAACAATGCAGTACCAACAGTTACTGGGTAGCGAAGTAGAAGTGCTGGAGGTAGAAGATTTGCAAAGCGTATCAGGACTGAAAGCGCTGCGGATAAATATACTGCACGACTAAATCTGCAAAGCAAAAGCTTGTTTTGACTTCTGATAGGATTTACGATTAACTATAAAATCTTTAATTTTCTTTTTAAGAAAACTATTTATCCTCGTCGTGTTACTATTAAGGCTACTGTAGGTTGATGAACAGCCGCAGTGAGCTATGCAGAACTTTAATTAAAGCATAAAACTTATGGAAAACACCACCAACCAAGACCCGAAAGAAAAGTACGTGAGCGAACCGTTTTCGGAACAGCAGCAGGACATTCCCGGAACCGAAACCGAATTACAGCCCAAAGCAGACCATGGCGAAAACTCTTATAAAGGCTCGGGCAAATTAAACGGTCGCAAAGCTATCATTACCGGCGGCGACTCAGGCATTGGCCGCGCCGTTGCCATTGCTTTTGCACGTGAGGGCGCCGATATATTGATTTCTTATTTTGACGAGGACGAAGACGCCCGGCAAACCGCCAAATTTGTAGAAGAAGCCGGCCGTAAAGCAGTACTGGTAAGCGGTGACATCCGCGACGAAGCGCATTGCCAAAAAATTATTGATACCGCCGTGGCCGAATTTGGCCAGCTTGATATTCTAGTCAACAACGCTGCCTTCCAGATGTCGCGCCAGTCGTTGCAAGAAGTAAGTACCGAAGAGTGGGACCGCACCTTTAAAACTAACATTTACCCTATGTTTTACTTGTGCAAAGCGGCCGAGCAATATCTAAAGCCGGGCGCTACCATTATTAATACCACCTCAGTAAATGCCTACAAGCCCCGGCCAACTTTGGTAGCTTATGCCGCCACCAAAGGCGCCATCCAAAACTTTACCTCAAGCATGGCGCAATTATGGGCCGAAAAAGGCATCCGGGTAAACTGCGTGGCACCGGGCCCCGTCTGGACGCCGCTCATCCCCTCTACTATGACACCTGATGAAGTAAAAGCATTTGGGCAGGATGTGCCGTTGAAACGTGCCGGTCAGCCTGCCGAACTGGCCGCGGCCTATGTATTGCTGGCATCAGAAGACTCGAGTTATATGACCGGTTCAACCATACAGGTAACCGGCGGCTCACCTACCATTTAATACCTTTTATTTTGTTCCATATCTTCCCCCAGGTACTGCGTCATTGCGCAGTACCTGGGGCTTAACTTGCCTTTTATATATCCAATCGTAATAAAAAATTCGATTTTTAAAATCAAAGGCTATCTTTGCTTCATAAATTCTTAAGGGGTGCCTTGCTTTGAGCAATCAAAACACAAAGACAGGCTGAGATCATACCCATTGTTGAAGTTATCAAGTTAAGCTTTTAGCAACCGTTTTTATGCGTGGCGCTAAAGCTTCCGACGGCAAACTCCAACATGCACCTGATCCGGGTAATGCCGGCGTAGGGAGAGGTAAACAAGTTAAGTGTACTGCACGCAATTTACACCCTTAGCGGGCAGATGGTTTAACGCATTTTTTATTAACAATTGAAAAATTTTTACTTAGCGCTTGCGGCCCTGCTACTACCTATGCTGGCAGCCGCCCAATTTTCTGTATCCGGTAAAATTACCGACCAAACTACCGGTCAGCCTTTGGCCGGGGCCACTGTTACCCTGCAAAACGCATCAGCACAAACTACCAACAGCGGCACCGGCGGCAACTATGAGTTTAACAACGTAAAAGCAGGGAGCTACACCCTTAAAGTAAGCTATGTGGGTTACCAGTTATCCAATCAAAATATTAACCTGAATAGTAACAGGGTTATCAACATCAGCCTGAGCACCAACAACTTTACGGCCGAAGAGGTCACCGTAAGTGCTACCCGCGCTTCGGCAAAATCGCCAACAGCATTTACCAACCTGCGCAAACAGGACTTAGAAAAAAATAATTTAGGCCAGGATTTGCCTTACTTACTCAACCAAACGCCATCAGTAGTTACCACTTCTGATGCCGGTGCCGGCATAGGTTATACCGGCATACGTATCCGCGGTTCGGATGGTACCCGTATTAACGTCACCGTAAACGGCATCCCGCTAAATGATGCTGAGAGTCAGGGTAGCTTTTTTATTAACCTGCCCGATTTTGCCTCATCAGTAAATAACATTCAAATACAGCGTGGTGTGGGTACGTCGACCAATGGCGCCAGTGCCTTTGGTGCCAGTTTAAATATCCAAACCTCTACCCGGCAGGATACGGCTTATGCCAACATCAACACCTCTGCCGGCTCGTACGGAACGGTTAAAAACACGGTACAGTTAGGCTCGGGCTTACTTAACGGACACTTTAGCCTGGATGGTCGTCTGTCGCGCATTGCGTCCGATGGTTATATTGACCGGGCAACTTCTAACCTGCTTTCATATTATTTAAGCGGTGCTTATTACACCAAAAACAGTACGCTACGGGCTAACGTTTTTGCCGGTCGCGAGCGTACTTACCAGGCTTGGAATGGTATACCTGATTACGTGATTGGTGATGCCAGCTACGCCGCTGCCAACGGTATCCCCGACCGACGCCGGTACAATGAGCTGGGCTTTTTAGGCAAAGACCTCACACCGTCTTATCAGCGCTCTAACTTTTATGATAACCAAACGGATAACTATCAGCAAAACCACTACCAGTTGCTGTATGACCGCCAGCTGAGCGACAAGCTATCTTTTAGCGGTGCCTTACATTACACCAAAGGTGCCGGTTATTACGAAGAGTATAAGATGGCTCAACCAGTTAAAAAGTACGGACTAACGCCTGTTAGGATTAATGGAACTGCCATTGACACGACAGACTTAGTACGCCGCTTATGGCTGGATAATGATTTTTACGGTGCAACCTACTCCTTAAAATATCATCCTAAAAAAACTCTTAATTTGATTTTGGGTGGTGCTTATAACGAGTATAAAGGCGCTCATTTTGGCAACATTGTTTATACGGCACAAAGCGCAGGTATTCCGCCAAATTATGAGTACTACCGTGACAATGCTACCAAAAAAGATTTCAACATTTTTGCCCGCGGCGAGTGGACTTTAGGTCAGGTATTATTGTATGCAGATATGCAATACCGCCACATCAATTACTCCTTCCTAGGTTTTGACCGTAACCTGAACAACGTTCAGCAGGATGCCAAACTGAATTTTTACAACCCTAAGGCCGGTATTACTTATAACATAGACAACCGCAACAACGTGTATGCCTCATTCTCGGTAGGTAACCACGAACCCAACCGCGACGATTTTACCAACTCGACTCCGCAAAGCCGCCCAAAACCTGAGAACCTGAAAGATTTTGAGGCTGGTTACCGCACCGCAGGTAAAAACTACAGCGCAGGTATCAACGGCTTTTATATGTTGTATAAAAACCAGTTAGTATTAACCGGTGCTTTAAACGATGTAGGTGCAGCCATCCGTAGCAACGTAAAAGACAGCTACCGTGCGGGTGTTGAGGTTGATGGCCGGGTAAATATAACTTCAAAATTAACATGGGCTGCCAATGCTACACTTAGTACTAACAAGGTTAAAAACTATCAGCAGTTTTTGTACAACTACGATAACGACACGTATGTAGAACAGCAGTATAGCAAAACCAACTTAGCGTTTTCGCCATCGTTTATCGGCGGCAGCGAACTTAGCTTTTCGCCCATTAAAAACGGAAGCATTGCTTTACTGAGCAAATACGTAAGCCGCCAGTATTTAGACAATACCTCCAACACCAACACCGGCGGTTTAACCGTTGACCCGTCTGTGGCAAATAACAAATATGCTTACCACCGCTACCTGGATGGCTATTTTGTGAACGATGTACGCCTGAACTACAACTTTAAGGTTAAAGGTGTTAAAAACGTAGGCGTAAGTTTATTGGTCAACAATATATTCAGTGCCAAATATGAGTCTAACGGTGCAACCTATGCGGGCATTAGCGGCGGTTATGTAAACAACTATAATTACATTTTCCCGCAGGCACCTATTAACTTTTTGGCAGCACTTAATTTAAGTTTTTAACCCCACCCTGCCCTCCCCAAAGGGGAGGGTTCTTTGATTTACAAGATTAGCGGGGAAGATAAATATAAAAAACCCTCTCCTTTGGAGAGGGTTGGGAGAGGTTAGTCATGCATTTGATAGAACTTTTAAACGAACAAATACGGCAAACCACTTTTTTAGAGTGGGTTGCCGTTTTGTTGGGTGTTGCCGAGGTATTGCTGGCGCGTAAAAACAATGTATGGCTTTACCCGGCTGGTATTGCCGGTTCGGCCATTACTATTTCACTGTTGTTAAAAGTAGGCTTGTTTGCCGAGTCGGCCCTGAGTGCTTATTACGTGGTGATGAGTGCTTACGGCTGGTATGTATGGTCGCGCCGGGCGGGCGAGCCGCCGGTTAAAATTGCGTACACCACCCGGCACGAATGGCTGGTTACTCTGCTTATCAGTTTTGTGGGCTGGGGTGTTATTTATTTGATTCTGCACCACTTTACCAGTTCAACCGTGCCGGTATGGGATGCCTGGGTATCCTCTACCGCATGGGCGGGTACCTGGTTACTGGCCCGTCGTCGCATCGAAAACTGGCTGGTATTAAACGTGAGTAATATCTTCGCCATTCCGCTTTTGTTTCACAAAAACCTGGTACTGTTTGCGGCGCTTACTATATTTTATTTTGTTGTAGCCATTTTCGGTTATTACGACTGGCGCCGTATTTACCGGCGGCAAAAACAAACACCCGCTTACTGATATGAATATCACTGCTCCTCACCCATCCACCCTTTTACAACCCGAGTGGGTAAAAACCATACGGCAGGATGCTTTTACGGCCGAACAAGCCGGGATGCTGCAGCCACAACAATTAGAACTGGTTTACGAGCAGCAGTGGTTTAAACTGTTAGTACCTAAAATATACGGCGGATTGGAAATGCCTCTACCCGAACTCATCAGACTGGAAGAAGCTTTGAGCTGGGCCGATGGCAGTTTGGGTTGGGTAATTACCCTTTGTGCCGGGGCAGGCTGGTTTGGTGGTTTTATTAACCCCGAGGTTGCTCAGGAGATATTTGCAGACCCCAAAGTTTGCCTGGCGGGCAGTGGTGCCTCAACCGGCACTGCGCAGGAACAACCCGACAGCTACACCCTCAACGGGCACTGGCGCTATGCCAGCGGCGTGCGCCACGCCACCCATTTTACGGTTAACTGCATTATTCAGGAAAATGAAATTCCTTTTTTCAACAATGACGGTAGCCCGGTAATATCGTCTTTTGTGATTGACCGCGACCAGGCCACGCAAGTACCGGCCTGGAAATATATAGGCATGATGGGAACCGGCAGCCATGCTTTTACCATCAACAACGCGCAAGTACCGGCTCACCGTGCGTTTACTATTGATGCATCGGCAGCAGTAGTTAATACTTTGTTGTATCGTTACCCATTTTTGCAGCTGGCTGAGGCTACCTTGGCAGCCAACCTATCGGGTATGGCGCAGCATTTTGTAGACTTATGCGGCCCTGTATTTGAGCAAAAACTAAAAGAATCGGACAGGTTAACTGAACAAGACCGCACGGTGCTGATGGATACTTACGCCGCCATTGCAGCACAACTGCAAACCGCCCGTAATGCCTTTTACCAGGCCGTAGATGCCTCTTGGACAACCAAAATTACAGATGCAAAAACTGTGTACGCCTTATTGCACCCCGTAAGCACAACCAGCCGCCAACTGGCACGCGTCGCTCGCGAGAGTGTAGACAAACTTTATCCTTACTGCGGCCTGAGGGCTGCCGCACCCGACACCGAAATTAACCAGGTATGGCGCGATTTACACACCGCCAGCCAGCATGCCCTGCTTACTTTTGAGGCATCGTAACGGGCAAAATAGCTAATTGAATTTTGCAGTAATTTAAAAATCGAGCGAAGTTTCGCTGATAAGCCGGTAGATGTCGTGCAGGTTACGGCCAAGCTCTTTATAATCCAGGCCATAGCCTACCACAAACTCGTTATCAATTTCAAAGCCTACATAGCGTAATTCTTCGATAGAAGTTTCGAGCTTGCCGGGCTTAAGCAGTAATGAGCATACCCGTACAGAGGCAGGCGATTGCAGCTTCAGTTTCTCAATCAGGTAACTCAGCGTGTTACCGGTATCTACAATATCTTCAATAATTACAATGTGCCTGCCGCTGATGTCGACCGTTAGTTCAATATCTTCGCGTATACGGCGCGTGGTGGATGTGCCACCGTAGTAAGATGCCAGCTTGGTAAACGTCACCTCGCATGGAATAGTAATTTGCTTAATTAAATCGGCTACAAACAAAAAGCTGCCGTTAAGTACCCCGATAAAAATAGGCGTTTTACCCTCATAATCATTATTCAACTCTTTGCTCAGCAGGTTAATGCGCTTGGCAATGGTTTCGGCTTCAATTAACGGCTCAAATGTTAAATCAGCTATTCTCATGGTTGTTTATTTGAGTTTCCAGGCTAATAGTTTGCGGCAACAGTTAAGCAGTAATTAAGCTTGTGTTACCATTGTTCTACATACAATTATACATAATACTGACGTAAACGCATCCACTCAATCGATATAATTTACTGTATCTTTGTGCTTCGCATGATAGATTACCAGGTACATACGTTACCCAATGGCATACGTTTGCTTTACAAACATGCCGCTACCAATATTACCCACACTTGCTTCCTGATTAATGCCGGTGCCCGTGATGAGGTTACTGAAAAAGATGGTTTAGCCCACTTTATTGAGCATTTACTATTTAAGCAAACCGAACGCCGCAACACCAACCAGATTTTAAACCGGCTGGAGTTGGTAGGTGCTGATTTGAATGCTTATACCACCAAAGAGTATACCTGCATACATGCATCGCTGCTTAAACAGCACCTGGAGCGTGCGCTGGATTTGTTCGAGGATATCATCTTCCACTCCACTTTTCCGGAAGAAGAACTGACTAAAGAACGCAGTGTAATACTGGATGAAATTGCCTCCTACCAGGACCAGCCCGAAGAAGCCATCCAAGACGATTTTGAGGGCTTATTGTTTAAAGGCCATACCCTGGGCAATAACATTTTGGGTACTGAGCAGTCGGTAAACCAACTGGACAAAAAAGACATCAGCCATTTCATGGCGGCTAATTATAACACCCACGAAATGGTGTTTGCAGTTATTGGCGACTACGATTTTGCCAAACTGGTAAAGCTGGCCGAAAAATATTTAGGTCCTGTTCCCGAAAATACAGCAGCTAAAAACAGACAAAAACCAACGCAGGCCAAAAGCCAACTGGTCACTGTCGAAAAGCCGATATCACAAACGCATGGGGTAATCGGGGGCATGGCTTACCATTCGTCGCATGCCCATAAAAGCGGCTTGCTGCTGGTGAACAATATTTTGGGTGGCATGGGCATGAGCAGCCGGCTAAACCTCGAGATTCGCGAAAAGCATGGCATTGCTTATACCATCGAGTCTAACTACACTCCGTTTACCGATACCGGCATATTTTCTATATACTTCGGCACCGACGACGAAAAATCGGCCAAGGCCATTAAGCTGATTCATAAAGAGCTGCAAAAACTACGCGACAATAAATTAGGAACCTTACAATTACAGCAGGCTAAACAAAAATTTATCGGTCAGATTGCCCTGGCCGAAGAAAACCGCCTGAGCCTGATTATCTCGATGGCTAAAAGCCTGATTGATTTTAACTGCATTGATACCCTACAACAGGTTTTTGACAAAATTAACGCCGTCACTGCCGAACAGGTGCTCGAAATCAGTAACGAAATTTTTGACCGAGATAATCTGATTACGCTGCTGTTTGAGCCTAAAGAGTAACGGGCAAAATCCCCATAAAAAACAATGCTTTGAGTGTAACTTTAGGCTACAAGGTGTGGTCTAAAGTTCACTAAAAACATTGTTATGACCATAAAACCTTTACACCTCTTACTATTGGCGTTTGTTGCTTTTGCACAAACCAGCCTGGCACAAACTTTTAACAAGGCTAAAATGGATAGCCTGTTTGACGCCATTGCGGCCAATAACCGGGCAATGGTTAGTATAGCACTTACTCAAAAAGGACGGTTGGTATATAGCCGGGCAATTGGCAACAGTTGGTTAGGCGAAAAAAATATACCGGCTAATACTCAAACCAAGTACCGCATTGGTTCTATCTCTAAAATATTTACGGCGGTCATGATTTTTCAGCTGGTTGAACAAGGCAAGTTAAAGCTCTCTACACCGTTATCAGATTTTTACCCAACCCTGCCTAACGCTTCTAAAATAACTATTGCCCAGTTGCTTAGCCACAGCAGTGGCCTGCACAGTTTTACCAGTGACAGTACATACCTAACCTGGTTAAACAAAAAGATGACACCAGCCGAAATGATTGCCAAAATTAACGTAAAACCTGATTTTGAACCGGGCAGCAAGCACAAATACAGCAACAGCAATTTTATATTGTTAGGCTACATCATCGAAAAGCTGGATAAAAAGCCTTACGCCGTTGCTTTAAAGAACCGTATTACCAGCAAAGTTGGCCTAAGCAATACCTATTACGGCGGTAAAATAACGGCAGCTAATAACGAAGCCTATTCTTACTATTGGAAAGACAAATGGATGCCTGATACCGAAATCGACATGAGTATACCCGGCGGTGCAGGTGCACTGGTATCGAATCCAACCGATTTGGTTAAATTTATGAATTCTTTATTTGCCGGCAAATTGGTAAGCACGGCAAGCCTGACGCAGATGCGCACCATTAAAGATGGCTACGGCATGAATTTATTTGCCTTTCCGTTTAACGGGCATACGGCCTATGGTCATGGTGGCGATATTGATGGTTTTCACTCGCAGGCAGCTTATTTTCCGCTGATGACATGGCGGCGGCTTATACAGCCAATGGTGTCAACATGAATTTAAACAGCATGATGGTTGGCGTATTGAGCATTGCCTTTAATCAACCGTATACTATACCTAATTTTAAGCCTATTGCTTTATCGGCTCAAGAGTTGGATAAATATACAGGCGTTTACAGCAGTACGCAGATGCCACTTAAAATTACTGTTGGTAAAAGAGAAACTGCTTTAACGGCACAACCTACCGGACAATCGGCATTTACCCTGGATGCTGCCGGAAACCATACCTTTAAATTTGATGGTGCAGGCATTACTATGATTTTTGACCCGGCCAAAGGGCAAATGACACTTAAACAAGGCGCAGGTACTTATCTGTTTACCAAGGCTCAATAATCAGGAGGCTTTTACAATATGACATGGCATTTATAACTAAGCTGCCGCTCCATTTTATATCCTTTACAGAAATCCGTAATTTTGCAGCATGAAACTGCCCATTGTAGCCTATGGCGACCCGGTGTTAAGAAAAAAAGCCACTGATTTTGAAGCCGAAGAAACAGCCGACCTTAAACAACTGATTGCAGACATGTACGAAACCATGTATGCCGCCCACGGTGTAGGTTTGGCAGCGCCGCAGGTAGGTATTTCCAAGCGTTTGTTTGTGGTAGATGCATCTCCTTTTGATGATGATGAGCCCGAATTGAAAGATTTTAAAAAGGCTTTTGTAAATCCGCAGATACTGGAAGAAACCGGTGAAGAGTGGGCATTTAACGAGGGCTGCCTGAGCATTCCGGATATCCGCGAGGATGTATATCGTCAGCCGGTAGTTCGCATTGCTTATTTGGATGAAAACATGCAGCCGCGCGAAGAAACCTACAAAGGTTTAGCTGCCCGTGTGATACAACACGAGTACGACCATATTGAGGGGAAACTATTTACTGATAAGCTAAGCCCCCTTCGCAAACGACTGCTCGAAAAACGCCTGAACGATATTTCGAAAGGTGTAGTTAAGGTAGATTATAAAATGAAGTTTCCGGCTGCTAAAAAAGGCCGTTAATCATAACAGCTGTAATAGCAATCGTCACTTTACTATTACACAGCCGTAAAAATACATTCATAACGCTTAAAGCAAGCTTTCAATAACCAGTTAAGGCCTTTAGGATGATGCAAAATCATTATCTTAAAGGCCTTGATTGTTTGTATGAAAAAAATTTACTTACTCGCTTTATCCCTGTATATTACCATTGCCTCGGCGCAAACTGATGCACTTAAAGCCGGTGTGGCCAAAAAAGCCGATGCCATGCAAGCCAAACTGGTAACCTGGCGCCGCGATTTTCATGAACACCCAGAACTGGGCAACCACGAAACCCGTACCGCCGGTATTATTGCCAGTCATTTAAGAAGCTTGGGTATCGAAGTTAAAACCGGCGTAGCCAAAACTGGTGTGGTTGGCTTGTTAAAAGGTGGCAAACCCGGCCCGGTGGTGGCTTTAAGGGCCGACATGGACGGTCTACCGGTTACTGAGCGCACTGCTGTGCCCTTTGCGTCCAAGGTTAAGACTACTTTTAACAACAACGAGGTTGGCGTAATGCATGCCTGCGGTCATGATACGCATATGTCTATCCTAATGGGCGTAGCCGAGGTGCTGGCCTCCATGAAAAATGATTTGCATGGTACCGTTAAATTTATTTTTCAACCCGCCGAAGAAGGTCCTCCGTTTGGCGAGGAAGGCGGCGCCGAACTAATGATTAAAGAAGGCGTACTGCAAAACCCTAAAGTGGATGCTATTTTTGGCCTGCACATTAATGCCCAAACCGAGGTTGGCAAAATTACCTACCGTCCTGGTGGTACAATGGCTGCGGTAAACGATATGCAGATTATAGTGAAAGGCCGTCAGGCCCACGGCGCGTACCCTTGGAGCAGTATAGACCCAATCGTGGTATCAGCCCAAATTATCAATAGTTTACAAACCATTGTGAGCCGAAATTTAAACGTTACCGAAAATGCAGCTGTAGTTACTATAGGGGCTATCAATGGTGGTAACCGGTCTAATATCATCCCTGAGCAGGTAA
>CAJYSL010000233.1 GCA_913777515.1 uncultured Mucilaginibacter sp. | reverse complement strand
GTTCGCTATCCAGTTTTCGTACTTCTCATTCAGTTTAGACAAATAATCAAGGCGGATACCAATCTCGTACTCGCGGCCACGGCGGTGGATGTTACTTACCAGCTTCGGGATAGATGCCTTTAAATACACCAGCAAATCGGGCGGGTTGATGAATGAGGTAATGTTTTCGAAGATGGACTGGTAGTTTTCAAAATCGCGGGTATCCATTAAATCCATATCGTGCAGGTTGGCTGCAAAAATATAGGCATCCTCGTATATAGTACGATCCTGAATGATGTTTTTTTGGCTTTGCTGAATTTCGGTAATCTGCCTGAACCTGCTATTCAAAAAGTAAATCTGCAGGTTAAAGCTCCAGCGCTTCATATCCTTATAAAAATCTTCCAGGTACGGGTTGTTATCCACCGCTTCGTACTGCGGTTCCCAGCCGTAATTTTTAGCCAGCAATCCGGTTAAGGTTGTTTTACCGGCACCAATATTTCCTACAATGGCAATGTGCATATGGTGAGTTGATGGTTATTAGTTAATGGTTGATAGATTATGGGTAATAATAGATGGTTGATAGGTCTTAAAAGCGTTACACTGCTTGTTCAACTATGCCCCATCATTTATGAACCATGAACTATCAATTAATGGCTATTTAAAAATTTCTAAACCCTATTATTTCACGTATTTCTCTGATGGTTTTTGATGCGCTTTCGCGGGCTTTGGCGGCACCAAAACGGGCTACCTGGCGCAAATAAGGCTGATCGTTGGCTATGTCGTTAATCTTTTCACGGATGGGCGAGGTTGCAATAATCATGTCTTCGGCCAGTTGCTTTTTAAAGTCGCCGTAACGGATCTGGCATTGGTTATATAAACCATCAAAATGTTGCAAGGTATCAGGTGCAGATACTACTTTCATCAAATCGAACAAATTTTGTATCTCTGCCGGTTTTTCCTGGTTCTCGGTAGTAGGGCCACCATCGGTTACCGCTTTCATCACTTTTTTGCGGATCACTTCAGGACTGTCTGACAGGTACACCGCGTTGCCTTCACCTTCCGATTTACCCATTTTGCCTTTACCATCTAAGCCGGGTATTTTCACCAGTTTATCTCCATAGCTAAAAGCATAAGGCTCAGGAAAATACTCGTGGTTATATAAACGGTTGAAGCGGTTACCAAAGGTGCGGGACATCTCCAGGTGTTGTTCCTGATCCTTGCCTACAGGCACTTTGGTTGCTTTGTGTATCAGTATATCGGCAGCCATTAACACCGGGTAGGTAAGCAGACCGGCGTTTACGTTATCGGGGTTAGCGCGTACTTTATCTTTAAAAGATGTAGCGCGTTCCAACTCGCCTAAATAGGCGTTCATGTTTAAGTACAGGTATAGTTCGGCTACCTCGGGTACGTCCGACTGCACGTAAATAGTAGCTTGTTCCGGGTCGATGCCTGCTGCCAGGTATTCTATCAAAACCTGTTTAACATTGCCATGCAAATCACTTGGCGTAGGGTGAGTGGTAAGCGAGTGCAAATCGGCAATAAAAAAGTAACAATTGTACTCGTGCTGCATCTTAATAAAGTTTTGGATAGCTCCATAATAGTTACCCAAATGCAGTTTGCCGGTTGAACGAATACCACTAACAACAGTTTCCATAATGGGGGCGAAAGTACAGAAAATTTATATTTTTGAGCGCGATGAAAAAACTATTGAAGAAACTGCACGCTCATTTTTAACGTTACAGCGTGGCTGTTTTCTTTTTTATGTTTTGGCCATTTTTGTACTTTTTTTCGCGCAAGCCGGAGCGTTACCCGCAAATGAATTTTTTTAGAAAAGTTTGCGGCTTTTGCAGTTCGGCCATTTCGGGCATCTTTTATAATTTTATCTACGAAGAGCCCATCGACTGGAAACGGCCTTACATCATCTGTTCTAACCATACCTCCAACCTGGATATTTCGGCCATGAGCATCCTGGTAAAAAACAACTTTTGTTTTATAGGCAAAGAGGAGTTGCTGAACAACCCGGTGACCAAGCTATTCTTTCAAACCATTGACATTCCGGTAAATCGCGATAGCAAAATGTCGTCGTTCCGGGCGTTTAAAAGTGCGGCCGAGCGTTTGCAGCAGGGCATGAGCATGGTGATATTTCCGGAAGGGAAGATCCCCGATGATTATCCGCCCCAGTTACACGAATTTAAAAATGGCCCTTTCCGGCTGGCTATTGAGCATAAAATACCCATCATCCCCGTAACGTCGCTTAATACCTGGCAAATGCTGTGGGATACCGGGCTGGAAAAAGGCAGCAAGCCGGGCATCTGCCATATATATGTGCATCGCCCTATCAATACCGATAACTTGACCGTAGCCGACGCTGATAACCTGCGCGACGAGGTTTACCAAATAATAAATACTAAGTTTGAAAACTATGCAAATTGATAAAGATACCGTAGCTAAAATTGCACACTTGGCCCGCCTGGAGGTAACCGAGCAGGAAACCGAAACCCTGGTAGGCGATATGAACAAGATACTGGACTTTATGGCCAAGCTTAACGAGGTAAATACCGACAACGTAGAGCCCCTGATTTACATGACCCAGGAAGTAAATGCCCTGCGCGACGATGTAGTTAAACAAGATATTACCCACGAAGAAGCTTTACTGAATGCGCCTGAGCAAGATGGCAAACACTTTTTGGTGGCTAAGGTGATCGAGCGAAAGTAGGCTGCATTTTTATAACGTACAAACGACCCCTATGAAAACCGAAAAAGAAAAAATGCTTTCGGGCGAGTATTACCTGGCTAACGATCCGGAATTGCTGACTGAGCGCACCAACTGCAAACGTTTGCTGCACAGGTTAAACGTAACCGAGTATGTAGTGGGTGAGGGTACTCGTAAAGTGTTGGCCGAACTCATCCCGAACGCGCCTGCTAACTTATACATCTAGCCGCCCTTTCATTGCGATTACGGGTACAACATTACCTGCGGCGATAATGTGTATATTAACGTTAATTGTGTGGTGCTTGATGTAATGCCCGTAACCATCGGCAGCAACGTGTTTTG
>CAJYSL010000232.1 GCA_913777515.1 uncultured Mucilaginibacter sp. | reverse complement strand
CGATAGTCTGTCGTTTATAAATTAAGTTTAACTTTACAGCAAGTACAATAGCTTTACCATTCACAAATAATTTCATTAATAATGGATATAAAAGGGAAAAGAGTTCTCGTTACAGGTGCAGCCGGCTTTTTGGGTTCGCATTTATGTGATCGTTTCATCAAAGAGGGATGCCATGTAATAGGTATGGATAATCTTATCACAGGTGATTTAAAAAACATTGAGCATCTGTTTAAACTCGAAAACTTTGAGTTTTACAATCATGATGTTTCTAAGTTTGTGCACATACCAGGCCAATTAGATTACATCCTGCATTTTGCAAGCCCTGCTTCACCAATTGATTATCTTAAAATTCCTATCCAAACTCTTAAGGTTGGTTCATTAGGTACTCATAATCTTTTAGGTTTAGCAAGAGCTAAAAATGCACGTATTTTAGTAGCTTCTACATCCGAAATTTACGGTGACCCTACTGTAAATCCTCAACCTGAAGAATACTGGGGTAATGTAAACCCTGTAGGCCCTCGTGGTGTTTATGACGAAGCTAAACGCTTCCAGGAAGCTATTACCATGGCTTACCATACTTTCCATGGAGTTCAAACCCGTATTGTAAGGATCTTTAATACTTACGGACCAAGAATGCGACTGAACGACGGACGGGTATTACCTGCTTTCATCGGCCAAGCTTTAAGAGGCGAGCCTTTAACTATGTTTGGCGATGGTTCACAAACCAGAGCTTTCTGCTACGTTGACGATTTAATTGAAGGTATCTACCGCTTGTTATTAAGCGATTATGTACAGCCAATGAACGTTGGTAACCCTGACGAAATTACCATCCGCGAGTTTGGTGAAGAAATTATCAAGTTAACCGGTACAGATCAGCAGTTAATCAGCAAACCATTGCCTACTGACGATCCTAAACAACGCAGACCTGATATCACTAAGGCAAAAGCTATCTTAGGCTGGGAGCCTAAAGTATCAAGACAAGAAGGTTTAAAAATCACTTACGAGTATTTTAAATCTCTTCCTCAACATGTAATCGAGCACAAAGAGTTTTCTCAATACATGAAGTAATAGATTTCAAATTCTATCAATATGAACGCTCGTGGATATTGCATCTACGGGCGTTTTTTATGGGCTCAATTCTGTCGTCCTACCAGCTTAGAAGTCTATTGATGTAAGTGCTAAAGATTTACAGGGTGCCAATATAGACCTAAAAAAGGGGAGGGTCTATTTAATGGTTTTTAGTTCGGACAACAAGTTGAATCAATTCCTTCATACAGTATCAAAACAGTCACGATTCAATTATAGCGTATTTTATATGTTTGACAATTTTGCATATGACACTCATCTATAATTTTATAAAAACTGCTTAAAGTTTGAATAACATGATGCGCTACAGTTGAGGCTTTGAGGAGATGTGTCAAATTTTATAAAAAACAAAAAAGCTCCGGAATCAATTTCCGAAGCTTTCTAAATTTATTACTAAGCCTAATTATTCAGTATCGTTTTGATTACTTGCTAATTTTGTGCTTTTATCAGCGCTTGATTTTTTTGATTTTTTCTCAGCAGCAGCGGCAGCCTTTTTTTCTTTTCTTTCGTTAGCCATAGCTTCTCTCTTGTCCGAATCAGTTTTTGGAGAAGCTTTCATTTTGTAATCCCAAGTGCTGGCTTTGAAGTTCTCAATTTTAGATTCTACCAGTTTAGAAACTTCTGCTTTATCTTTTTCTGCAGCAGCAGGGTCAATAGCTGCACCTGCTATTGCAGTATTAGCTAACTGTGCATTCGGGCGGGTATCATTACCACTTGCACGTACAATTGAGCTTGCGTATTTACCTTGTACAAATAAATCGTCAATGGTAGTGTCGTAAATGTTACGATCCGGATCGGTTACGTCTTTGGTAGCAAAGAAGTCGCGGCACTGAGGGAAGTATAACCAAAATGCTGGGGTTTCACCTACGTTTGTACCAGCAACCTGAGCGGCCATTAAAGGAGCTAAGCCTACAATACGAGTAACAATCATCGAACGTTTTTTGTCGAAATAGATATCTTCTTTAGTTCTGAACTTAGTTACGCGTGCAGCGTTAAAATCATTCAATACCATTTTAGAACCAATTTTGTTACCGTTTTGGTCAAACTGGTCAACCATAACACTGTCTTGCAGTTTAGATAATGCTTTGCTCAGCGTTAAAGGTCTTGCGAAGGTGCTGTCACTATTGGTTGCGCTTGGCTCGTAAGCAGTAAGTTTACCAGTTCTTAAACCTTCTAATACAATATCAGCTAAAGTAGCACCTGGTGTATTGAACAAAGAGTTTTTAGGGTCGTTTACGTCGATGTCGCGCCATACACGTTTGTAGAATTTAACATCGCGGCTGTTGATGCCAGGATAGTTAAAAGCTTTTGCGTTAGTGTACATCTCATTTTTTTCATAACCATCAGTAGGAAGTGGTTGGTTTGGAGGTAATACATCAGCAGAATTGTTAGCTGATACATTATTTTGCGCAATAGTATTAACTTGTGCGCTTCTTGATGTGCTGTTTAAAGTAGTTTTTGCTTTAACTGAAGTGCGGGCTTTTGTGCTTTTTGCTTTTCTTTTTTGAGCATCAGCGGTAGTACTTACCGACACTACTCCAAGCACACAGAAAGCGGCTATGAAAATTTTATGAGTTAATGTTTTCATCGTCTTATTTTTTTGTGGCCGGTTTTAACCGGCCTATGTTTGTATCCTGTCTGTTATTTGGTGTTAATTACGATTCTTTTTACTTTCTGGTTTTAGTTTGCTCTAACACTACATCTGGTGCAGGCATTACACATCTAAAACCGATGTAAGAGTGTCCAACATTTTGTATTTCGTAGGCACGAGTTGATGGTGTTAACAAGTCAGCATTGTCTTTCCAAGAACCACCTCTCACTACTTTACGTCTCATAGCTTCGCTTTCGGTATCAGCAGCATCGTATAACAATACTGGGTTCAAATCGTGTACCAATTCTCTATACGAAGGGCTAAAAGCATCTAAAGTCCACTCAGCAACGTTACCCATCATGTTGTATAAGCCTAAAGAGTTAGGTGCGTATGATTTTACGTGCATGGTGTAAGTGCCGCCATCTTTACGGTAATCACCTTCTTGTTGTTTAAAGTTAACACCCAACGCGTCAACTTTTTTAAGTTTTCTACCTTCTCTTTCTTTAATAGAAACTGTAGATAATTTGTCAAAATCTTCTGGTTTCAAATCTTTAGAAGCAGCATACTCCCATTGAGCTTCGGTTGGCAGGTTGTACTGTAGGTTGTACATTCTTACTAGAGAAACTTCGCCAGCAGTAGCATTAATCATTTTGCTCCTCCAGTTGGTATAAGCGCGGGCTTGTTTCCAATTAACACCTACAACTGGGTATTCGTCATAGCCAATGTTGGTATAGTAGTTATTGTCCATAACTTCCATTTGTGAATTCGGGAAGTCGTTTGACCAAACTTTCGGGGTAGGAACTATAGATACGGTATCAGTGATGTATTTTGAGGAACCATTACGGTCAACAGAAAGGCGGTCATAGCGGTAAACCACTTTTCCTGGTAGCAACGCTGGTTTGCCGTTAATCATTGTATATAGTTTGCCGTATAACAGTCCTTTAATATATGGGTCTGCAGTTTTCCAAAGAGGCTCTCTCATATTGCCTACTTTAGTCCAGTCTATTCTTTTGGTGCTGTCAACAAAAACCGGGGCACCAACTTCTGCAGTTTTAGCTTTAGACTTTGATAGTCTGGCTACAGGCGCTTTTTTTGCTTTCTGAAAATATTTTTCGTCTTTTAAGTAGTCAGTTACTACAACTGAGTCAGCAACCCAGTCTACAAAAGTACGATATTGTTTGTTAGTAACTTCTGTTTGGTCCATGAAAAATGCACTAACAGTCACTACTTTAGGAGCAGTTTTAACAACTGATGTATCTTTGGTATCTTCTTTCTCAACAATGGTTCCTGCAGGCACGTACACCATACCTCTTGGCGCTAAAGGTGTAAGAGATTGCATTGTTGCTCTTGATGTATGGATATTATCCATACCAGCGATGCGGTTCTGAGTTTTACAAGCAGTAAACGCAACGGCTGCTGAAAGAGTAATGGCAAGGTGGTTAAGTTTAATTTTCATTCGATTTAATAATTTTTTGCATTCAACAATGATCCTTATGTATACCGTTTAGCTTAATATTTTGTCTGCATGTTTTGGCAAGTTCCGCAGGTTTTTAGCTTAGAGCAAAAAGGATTCCAAGAAGTTTAAAAAGTTGATAAATTTTTAATTTTGTTTTATTTTAAATTGCCTTTTGTCTAAGTATGTGTTTCTTGTAATTTGATTTTTATATTTTTAAGAGTGTTTTGTTGTAATATCTATACCGTTTGATGTTTTATCTATAACACATTAAAAATATATAAGCACTTATACTGTATTAAAAATTAATAAGTTGCAACAAAATAAAAATTTTTTCTGTAACAGCTTTGTTGCAATTGAGAAACGTTTCAGTTAAATTTATATTATAACTATTGGTTAATAATTATTTTTTGTTCAATCTGAAGTTTCAAAGAAATACTCTATATGGCAAATCAGCACATTCACTGTATATTAGCGTGTACGAAATGTATTCTGGAAAGTTGTTTGGTGGGCGTTTTTGTGGATAACTTGTCTGATTTTTATACGTATCTAACTTATAAACATGTAAACTAAACATGTCTGATATAATGTGGTTGTAACTGCATACTTTTGTATAATATGTTATCTACTATAAAATCTCACATATCATCGTCGATTCAAGTAAAAACTGCGTTATTAAATGACCAGAATTTACTTGATTTGATTGTTAAAGCGGTTGAGACTATAACCAATAGTTACAAAAGCGGAAATAAAACATTATTAGCCGGTAATGGTGGGAGCGCTGCTGATGCGCAGCATCTTTCTGGCGAATTTGTTAGCCGTTTTAACTTTGATCGCCCGGCTATTCCATCCATCGCATTATCTACAGATACTTCCATATTAACCGGCATTGGTAACGATTATGGTTTTGAGCGTCTTTTTTCCAGGCAGATTGAAGCACACGGCAATAAAGGAGATGTGTTTATAGGTATATCAACTTCGGGTAATTCGCCAAATATTATTAAGGCATTGCAGGCCTGTAAAGAGCGTGGGGTTATTTCCATCGGGTTAACCGGGGCAACCGGAGGCCAGATGGCCGATTTGTGTGATATCTGCATTAAGGTTCCGTCAACTATTACACCGCGTATCCAGGAGTCGCATATACTGATAGGGCATATGATATGCCACTTGGTTGAGGAGCAGCTTTTTGAAGAATATAAAGCCGGAAAATAGTTTTTTATTACTTTTAAGCTCAGCTTGAACATTATAGATTACATGAGTAAAATTTTAGTTTTCGGTGCCTCCGGCCAGTTAGGCCAATGTTTAAAAAAAGTTGCTGCCGAACAGCAAATCACAGATGTCATTTTTCCGGGTGAGGGTACAGCCAATATTTTGGATGAGGACGGTTTGAAAAAACTGTTTGAAGAGCATAAGCCCCAATACTGTATTAACTGTGCTGCTTATACCGCAGTAGATAAAGCCGAAGACGAAGTAGATACCGCCCGCAAAGTAAACCGTGATGGAGCGGCTAACCTGGCCCGTTTTTGTGAAAGCTATGGTGCCACTTTAGTGCATGTATCAACCGATTTTGTTTTTGAAGGCAACTCAACACAGCCTTTAACTGAAACCGACCATGCCGCGCCGATTAATGTTTATGGTTTAACCAAGTTGGAGGGGGAAAAGGTAATAGCCAAAACATTGCCCGAGCATTACATTTTACGTACCAGCTGGCTATACTCTGAGTATGGCAACAACTTTGTAAAAACCATGCTGCGCCTGGGTGCCGAAAAAGATGAGCTTAAAATTATTGCCGACCAGGTAGGCACGCCTACTTATGCCATTGATTTAGCCGCATGCATCTTAAAGATTATCGAAAGTGATAATAAGCAATATGGCATCTATCATTATAGTAACGAGGGGGTAACCTCATGGTACGATTTTGCTATGGGGATTTTTGATATTTCAAATACTCAGGTTAAGGTATACCCGGTACGCACTTCCGAGTATGTTACCCGCGCGGTAAGACCGGCATTCTCGGTGATGGATAAGAGTAAAGTTAAGGCTGCTTTTAATCTCGAGATTCCGTATTGGAGAAAGAGCCTCGAAACTTGTATTACCCGTTTAAGCGAGCAATAGCATTATCAATAAAATCAATCATAGCAGGGGCATCGGTGGGAGGAAACCATTGGATGTCCTTGTCT
>CAJYSL010000231.1 GCA_913777515.1 uncultured Mucilaginibacter sp. | reverse complement strand
ACCGATGTACATACCCGGACGCA
Source organism: uncultured Mucilaginibacter sp. (assembly GCA_913777515.1). GTDB lineage: Bacteria > Bacteroidota > Bacteroidia > Sphingobacteriales > Sphingobacteriaceae > Mucilaginibacter. The sequence continues at coordinate 11,892 of CAJYSL010000231.1, read as the reverse complement.
AGCGGATGTGTTCTTTCCAATCGAGCGAGCGGATACTATCTTCACTATAATTAATCTCTGCCATGTTAAAATAATAGAGGTCAATACAATAGCCTTTTAACCTGCAATGATGTTAAAAGGCGCTAAAACCCTTTCAAATATACTAAAAAAGTTGGCAAATTTTAACCTTTGCCCTGCCTGAATTTGATACACTCACGCACCTTATTGATGTTCCTGAAAAAGTCGGGACCGTTATCATTAGTGAGGCATACCGCTACAAAATATCCTGCATGGTCTTTTTGCAAAGCTATCAGCAAAGCATATTTATAGCCCTTAGTTTCGGGTAAATCGGCCAGGTTAAGCATGCAACTTTTACCGGCATCCGCATTATAAGCCTCTAGTAACTCAGATGCGATGGGACGAATGGTATATCGGTTATCATCGCTTAGCGCCAGAGCTTCAGCTTTAATGGTGTTGATATAGGTTGAATCGGGGTTGGCCATGGTTTTGCCGGTAATACTTTTTACCTGCTCGTAACTCGCCCAGTTTTGTTTGAGCGGACGTACCTGCAGCCAAACTTCAAAATCATCACCAGGCATTGCCATGGCGTAGTCAACCGAAACGTTTTCGCTGTTGATGGCCGGCACTTCTTTAAGGGCCGGCGGAAAGGTAAAATCAATACCGGCCTCTTCGGCTTGCTTTACAAAAGAGCGTACCGGAGCCGGCGGGCTCTCGCTGGCTGTTGCTGCCCTTTTGTGACGGCGATGCTGCGCCATAGCCAGCGGGTGCATCCAACAAAGCACACAAGCTATAATTAAACTACTTTTAACAACTTGTTTAATAATATTCATGACCTGATATGCGGCTAACGCTTTTTATTTATCTTAACCGTGTATTGAGTGCGAGCTCAACAAATTTAAAATATTAAACCAAAAAAACAGCCGCTTCGTTAATGTCTATCAAACCCAAACTCAGCCGTTTCGACCTTACGATGATTGTCATCAGCCTGATTATCGGCACGGGTATTTTTAAGTCGCCGGGAGAGGTAGCGCTACGCACGGGCAGCCCAACACTCTTTTTTACCGCCTGGATAGTTGGCGGCCTGGTTACCTTATGCGGTGCCCTTACTTTTGCCGAAATAGGCGCCCGCTATCCTAATACTGGCGGCTTTTACAAACTATTTTCGTACTGCTATCATCCGGCTTTTGCCTTTATGATAAACTGGGGGTCGGTTATAGCCACAACAGCCTCTGTTGCGGCTGTTGCACTGATTGGCGCTGAATATTTGAACCCCATTTTACTGCCCCAAAGTTTACAAACTACCTTAGGTACCAAGCTAACAACGACAGGACTGGTACTTATAGTTTACCTGGTTAACTTTTGGGGTATAAAAATGAGCGCCAGGATGCAAAACCTGCTCACTTTGTTTAAAGTAGCCATGATTGTGGTACTCTGCCTAGCTATTTTCAGGAGTGATGGCAGCACGGTGATAACCAAAACTATGACTATCGCTTCCGGCAACCCGGTTGCTGCTTTTGGCCTGGGTTTAGTAGCCGTGTTTTTCACCTTCACCGGGTATCAGCAAACCATTAATTTTGGAGGGGACGTGGTTGAGGCTAAACGTAATATACCCAAAGGCATTTTTATGGGGATAGCTATTGTAATTGTGGTTTACATGGCTATCAACTTTGCGTATTATAAGGTACTAGGTATGGGCGGTTTGCAGCAAAACACCGGATTGGCCGCCAAAATGGCTTCAGTAGTATTTGGCGAAGTTGGGTCGAAGATTACCTCGGTGCTGATGTTTATTTCGGTACTGGCTTATGTTAACGTCAATATTATGTCGGTGCCCCGGGTGTACTATGCCATGGCCGAAGATGGCGTACTGCCACCGATTTTTAAACGCATCAACCCACGCACGCAGGTACAGGAGTTTGGTATGAGTTTTTTTGTGCTTAGCGTAATACTGATACTACTGGTGGTTAGCTCATTTGGCGAAGTATTGAATTACGCCATGTTTTTTGAATGCATAGGTATGAGCGTGGCCGCCATGGCTATTTTTATTTTACGCAAGCGTACCAAAGACCTAAATAACAGCGGCATTTACACCATTAAATGGTACCCGTTGGTACCGCTGTTTTTTATTGCCGTATACTGGTTTGTAACCTTTAGCATTTTTGCAGCCAGCCCTAAAGCCACACTGGTTTGCCTTGGTGTTTTTTTATTGGGTTTGGGTATTTATTACGGAGCAACCCGTTACCAAAAAAGAAGTTTGGGTAACTGATTAATCCCCGTTAGCGAAATAAACGCAATGCGGGTATATAAAAGAGGCGCTTGTTGTTAAACTCTAAAATTGCGTTGATGACTACCATAACAATGTTGTATAGATAAAGGGCGATTATAAATAGCAAAGAAACCTCCACGTTAAAGCCTAACGATGAGATGAACGGTATATTGAAGTGGAAGAATATAACAGAAAATATATATCCGTAATACAACGCGATGATGATGAGCCAGGTAATTTGAAAATTCAACACCTTTTTACCCGCCCTGGCTATACCACTAACCTGGTCGCACTTAAGTACCCATAAAACGAGCGGAATTACAACACCTAATAGCGGAAAGAACAGGAAGCTTAATGCTGACAGATGCAGCAACATAAGATATGATTTATTTTCGGGTAATGCAGCTTGCTGTTGCGGCTGCAATTGTCGTTCAAGCAAATCTGTGACCTCTACCCCTAAATAGAAAGCCAGCCGTTGCAAAGTATCGCCATGCGGTTCGGTTTGTCCGCCTTCAATCCGTTGAATAGTGCGCAGGCTAAGCTTGGTTTGCTCAGCCAGGTATTCCTGCGAGTAGCCTTTGGCGGTACGTAATAATTTGACCTGATTGGCGAGATAGGTGCTTTTCATGTAGTTAGGTTTTTGCTTCAAATGTATAGCAATATAGCAGATTAAGGTGGAGAATCTTTTGCGACATTTTTACGACAGATTAATTAAACAATTAATTGACAACGCATTACAGAATCCACATTTTACAGGCTTAATTTAACCTGATTCAGGTTTCAAGTCACCTTAAACAAAAAATCCTCGCCGGTATTACCCGACGAGGATTTTATATGATTGCCTTTACTCGTTTGCAAACGAGTTGAAAATTAAACGCCTAACAGCAAACGTGCAGGGTCTTCCAGTAATTGTTTAACACGTACCAGGAAGCTTACCGACTCGCGACCGTCAACAATACGGTGGTCATATGACAGGGCGATGTACATCATCGGGCGAATAACTACCTGACCGTTTAAGGCGATAGGACGCTCAATGATATTGTGCATACCTAAGATAGCCGATTGCGGTGCGTTGATAATTGGGGTTGACAACATTGAACCAAACACACCACCGTTAGTGATGGTAAAGGTACCGCCGGTCATATCCTCAATGGTCAATTTATTTTCGCGGGCTTTGCCCGCCAGAGTAACTACGGCTTTCTCAATCTCAGCCAAACTCATGGCATCAGCGTTGCGGATGATAGGAACCACCAAACCTTTAGGCGCTGATACAGCGATAGAAATATCAGCAAAGTTGCTGTACACAATTTCTTCACCCTCGATGCGGGCACCAACAGCAGGCCACTCTTGTAAGGCCACACAAACCGCTTTGGTGAAGAATGACATAAAGCCTAAGCCTACGCCATGTTTCTCTTTAAATTTGTCTTTGTATTTACCGCGCAAATCCATGATAGGCTGCATGTCAACCTCGTTAAAGGTAGTTAACATGGCAGTTTCGTTTTTAACAGCTACCAGGCGTTTAGCTACAGTTTTACGCAACGAGGTCATTTTTTCCCGACGCTCGGCACGGGTGCCGGTAGTAACGGCAGCAGGTTGTGTTTGGCTGGTTTGCGGTGTTACTTTTGGCGCAGACGAAGATGCAGCAGCAGGTTTCTGTGCATTCAAGGCATCCTCTTTAGTGATGCGGCCACCAACACCGGTGCCATTCAAGCTCTCAGGGCTCACACCTTTTTCGGCCAGTATTTTACCGGCAGCAGGTGATGGTGTACCAGCAGCATAACCACCTTGTGCAGATGGTGCAGACTGGGCAGCAGGTTGTGAAGCAGCAGGCTGATTACTGGCAGGGGCAGCAGCCGGAGCGGCACCACCACCAGTAATAGAACATACTACAGCACCAATGGCTAATACGTCACCTTCGTTAGCTGTTGTTTTTAAGGTACCTGCGCTTTCGGCAGTTAATTCAAACGTTGCTTTATCAGATTCCAGCTCGGCAATAGCTTCGTCCATTTCCACCTGTTCGCCGTCTTTTTTTATCCAGCGGGATAAGGTTACTTCGGTAATAGACTCGCCTACTGGCGGAACTTTAATTTCAATGGTTTTGTTTTCGGCAGCTGGGGCAGCAGCAGGCGCAGCCTCAGGGCGCTCGGTACGCTGACCAGGAGCGCTTTCGTCGGCAGCGGCAGCAGCACTCTTATCAACCGGGGCAGCAGCTTTAGCACCTCCGCCTTCAATATTGGCTACAACAGCACCAATTGGCAATGTGTCGCCTTCGGCAGCTACCGTTTTTAAAGTTCCGGCACTTTCGGCAGTTAGCTCAAACGTAGCTTTGTCTGACTCTAACTCAGCAATTACTTCGTCCATTTCAACCGCATCGCCGTCTTTTTTAATCCAACGCGACAAGGTAACCTCAGTGATTGACTCGCCCACCGGCGGAACTTTTATCTCTAAACTCATATTGTGTTTTAAGTTGTATTGTTTTTCGGGTATACAATTAATTACGCAGCCAGGGTAAAATATCAGCGCCTTGCGGCTCCTGTATATTTTACCCTGGCTAAATTTATACTGTTACCAGTTAATCTGCACTTGTTTCAGCCATTTTTTTAGCTGTTTCTTTTACTTTTTCTTTTTGGCCCTCGCTTACCGGCGCTTCAAATGCCTTGCTGATGATGTACAGCTGTTGTTTGGCATGTTGTTTAGCATAACCGGTGGCAGTGCTGGCTGCTTCTTTACGCGAAATCACTTCTAATTGCAATTCGCTTTTGCGGAATTTGCGCAGCATAAACGGCCATGCACCCATGTTTTCAGGTTCTTCCTGTACCCAGATAAACTCAGTGGCGTTAGTGTATTTAGCTTTAATAGCTTCCATCTCTAATACCGGAGTTGGGTAAAGTTGCTCAACACGTACAACGGCTACATCCGTACGTTTGTCAGCTTGTTGTTTCTCCAGCAATTCGTAATAAATTTTACCGCTACAGAAAAGTACACGGGTTACTTTCGTAGCATCCTGAGCGTAAGTATCATCAATTACTTCCTGGAACTTGCCTTGGGTAAAATCTTCTAATTTAGATACACAGGCCGGATGGCGTAGTAAACTTTTTGGTGAGAAAATCACTAAAGGCTTACGGAAATCGCGGTGCAACTGGCGGCGTAAAATATGGAAGAAGTTAGCCGGGGTAGTACAGTTAGCTACCTGGATATTGTTATCGGCACAAAGCTCCATAAAGCGCTCAATACGTGCTGACGAGTGCTCAGGGCCCTGACCTTCATAACCGTGTGGCAACAACATCACCAAACCGTTCCCACGTTGCCATTTAGTTTCGGCACTTACCAGATACTGGTCAACAATAATTTGTGCACCGTTAACAAAGTCGCCAAACTGGGCTTCCCAAATAGTTAAAGCATTTGGGTTAGCCAAAGCATAACCATACTCATAACCTAATACGCCGTACTCAGACAGTAAAGAGTTATAAATATAAAATTTAGCTTCGGTACCCAAAGTATTCATCGGGGTATACTCCTCGTCGGTGTCAGGTAAAGTCACTACCGCATGACGGTGCGAGAAAGTACCACGTTTAACGTCCTCACCGCTCAGGCGCACCGGGTGGCTTTCTTTTAGTAAGGTAGCATAGGCCAGTAACTCGCCCATGGCCCAGTCGAACGTTTTAGTTTCGTTCACCATTTTACGGCGGTCTTCAAACAGTTTTTCAATTTTTTTAAAGAACTGCTTGTCAGACGGTAAATCGGTCAGTTTTTTACCAAGCTCTAATATATCTTCTTCGCTTACCGCAGTATCAGAAGTTGCGTAAACCTCAGCCTTGGTTGGTAAGTGTAAACCTTGCCAAGAGCCGGCAAACATCTGGTTGCCACCTTCAACACGGGCCTCGGCTTTAGTCTCATCTAATTGCTTTTGCAGCAGGTCGCGGAAAGATTTTTCCATTTCCTTAGCTTCGTCAGCACCGATGCTGCCTTCGGCCAGTAATTTCTGGTAGTAAATTTCGCGAGGGTTAGCGTGGGCCTCAATGGCTTTGTATAATACCGGCTGTGTAAATTTAGGCTCGTCCGATTCGTTATGACCGTAACGACGGTAACATAAAATGTCGATGAACACGTCCTCATTAAACTCCTGACGATACTCCATAGCCAGGTTAATGGTATAAACCAAAGCCTCAGCATCATCACCGTTTACGTGGAATACCGGAGATAATACAGTTTTAGCTATATCAGTACAGTAAGTGCTTGAACGGGCATCTTTGTAGTTGGTGGTAAAACCAATCTGGTTGTTGATTACCAAATGCACGGTACCACCGGTTTTGTAACCGTCCAATTTTTCCATCTGCAGCACCTCGTAAATAATACCCTGGCCAGCTACAGAAGCATCGCCGTGGATTAATATCGGTGCAATTTTATCGTGGTCGCCATTATACTTGCCATCAATTTTGGCACGGGTTAAGCCTTCAACCACGGGGTCAACGGCTTCCAGGTGCGATGGGTTCGGACAAAGGCTTAAGTGTATTTTTTTACCATTTGAGGTAGCGATGTCTGTTGAAAAACCTAAGTGATATTTCACGTCGCCACCGAAAGATGATTCTAAATCGTAGTTTTTACCCTCAAACTCGCCGAAAATCTCTTTGTAAGTTTTGCCCATAATATTGGCCAAAACATTTAAGCGACCGCGGTGAGCCATACCAATAGTAAACTCCTCGATGCCTAACTGGGCTCCTTTTTCAATAACTGAATCTAAGGCTGGAATAAGCGCCTCAGCGCCTTCGAGCGAGAAGCGTTTCTGACCTAAAAATTTCGTACCCAAAAAGTTTTCGAAACCAACGGCTTCGTTCAGTTTTTTAAGGATACGTTTTTTCTCTTCAACAGTAAACGACGGTTTGTTGCGTTTACTTTCCATCCGCTCTTCAAACCATTTGGTTTTTATCGGATTACGGATGTATTTGTACTCCGCACCTATCGCCTGGCAGTAAGTATCTTCGAGTAACTGGCGGATGTCGCGCAGTTTGGCAGGGCCTAAACCTAATTCAACACCGGCATTGAATGTGGTGTCTAAATCGGCATCGCTTAAGCCGAAAGTTTCTAACTCTTTACCGGGATAGTATTTGCGGCGGTCGCGTACGGGGTTGGTTTTGGTAAACAAGTGGCCGCGGCTGCGGTAACCGTTTATCATGTTCAGCACGTTTATTTCTTTTAAAACATGCTCGGGTGCACCCGCTGCATCATTTGCAGCAGCTTTGGGTGCAGACCCATGTCCGAAATCGAAGCCTTCAAAAAACTTTTGCCATCCGTAATCAACCGATTCGGGGTCTTGTTTATATGCTTCGTACAAGGAGTCTATATAGGCAGCGTTTCCGCTATTGACGTAAGTTAAACGATCCATCTGAATACCAATCTGTAAAACGGTACAAAACTAACAATATAAGACGTAACTTACACGGTTAAATTTGCAAATGATGTGTTGAATTATTATATTTTGCTGAATTTTATAATGACAAGTTTATTTGCGCATTGTTTAAATAAACTTGTCATTTATTACCCGCTAAAATTGCCTTTATGACAATTTTCGGCGCCGCGATTATAAGACTTAATCAGCCAAAGCACTATTATGCTGCATCCTGATTCGGAATGTCAGCAATCCTTCGGCAGCATCTCTACATCATTTAACGCACAATATAACCGGCGTTTGTCAGCAGTTTAGTATTCTGCCAGCACAACAATCCTGTTGCTCAAAGGCGCAATTTTCTCTTTGCCGTTTAAAAAACTCAGACCAACAATAAACGAAAAGCCTGCTACGATGCCACCCATATCAGTAATCAATTCACTGGCTGCGGTTACCGTTCCGCCGGTAGCCAGCAGGTCGTCGTGTATCAGTATACGCTGGCCGGGTTCGAATGCATCGGCGTGCATTTCGATAGTAGCCGAGCCGTACTCCAGGTCGTACTCTTTTTGATGAACTTTGTAAGGGAGCTTGCCCGCCTTGCGGATAGGGATAAACGGCACACCCAGCTTACCGGCCAGCTGCACACCAAATAAAAAGCCGCGACTTTCTACCCCTGCTACGGCATCTATTTGTAAACCCTGCAAGTGCATTACAAATTCGTCTACAATCAACTGGCAAAGCGCAGGGTCTTTAAGTATGGTGGTGATATCTTTAAATACAATTCCGGGTTTCGGAAAATCAGGAACATCGCGTATAGCGTCCTTGATTTGCTGTTCAATCATGGCGGCTAAATTAGGTAATAGAACTTAAAATCAATGTCATGTTCGCCTGCATCATCGCCAGCCGTAACAGCAATATTATTTGCACAACATTAATTAGCGGTATTTTTTAATTAAGCATGTTTTTATATCTATTAAAGATATAGACTATGCATATCTTTGACACGTTATGAGTAAAAATACCGACGAACTGTTTAAGAATGTAATTGCCCATGCCAAGGAGTATGGTTTTGTATTCCCTTCCAGCGAAATTTATGATGGTTTAAGTGCTGTTTATGACTACGGACAAAACGGCGCAGAACTAAAAAACAACCTAAAAACCTACTGGTGGAAAAGTATGGTGCAGTTAAACGAGAACATCGTGGGTATTGACTCGGCCATATTTATGCACCCCAGAATTTGGGAGGCCAGCGGCCACGTGGGTGGTTTTAACGACCCGATGATTGACAACAAGGATTCGAAGAAACGCTATCGTGCCGACCAATTGCTGGAAGACCGTATTGACCGTTACGATAAAGACGGCAAGACCGATAAAGCAGAGCAGCTGAAATTAGAATTTAATAATGCGATGAAAGCTGATGACTTGAGCCGTCTGTACGATTTAATCGTAGAGCACGAAATTGCTTGTCCTATCAGTGGCACCCGCAACTGGACCGAGGTACGCCAGTTTAACCTGATGTTTAGCACCCAAATGGGTGCCGTGGCTGATGACGCCGATAAAATATACCTGCGCCCCGAAACAGCACAAGGTATATTTGTGAACTACCTGAATGTGCAGAAATCGGGCCGGATGAAGATTCCGTTTGGTATTGCTCAAATTGGTAAGGCTTTCCGTAACGAGGTAATTGCCCGCCAATTTATTATCCGTATGCGCGAGTTTGAGCAAATGGAAATGCAATTTTTTGTTCGCCCGGGCACACAACGTGAATGGTTTGATAAATGGAAAGAAGCACGCTTAAAATGGCACCTGGCTTTAGGTACCTCTCCCGAAAAGTACCGCTACCACGAGCATACCAAACTGGCGCATTATGCCGATGCCGCTTACGATATTGAGTTCGAATTCCCATTCGGCTTTAAAGAAGTAGAGGGTATACATAGCCGTACTGATTTCGATCTTAAACAACACCAGGAGTTCTCTGGCAAAAAAATGCAGTATTTTGACCCAGAGGTTGACCCTGATACTAATAAGCCTTACGGTAACTATATCCCTTACGTTATTGAAACCTCAATTGGTTTAGACCGGATGTTTTTACTGACGCTGATTAATGCCTTTGAGGAAGAAGATTTAAGCACTGAGGAAAAACAGGACAGCCGTACCGTATTGCGCCTGCACCCTTGCCTGGCACCGGTTAAAGCCGCTATATTCCCGCTGACCAAAAAAGACGGTCTGCCTGAAAAAGCGCGTGAGATTATGGACAGCCTGAAAACAGACTTTAACTTACAATACGAAGAGAAAGATGCTATCGGCAAACGCTATCGTCGTCAGGATGCGATTGGTACACCATTCTGTATTACGGTAGACCATCAAACACTAGAGGATAATACTGTTACCATCCGCCACCGTGATACTATGGCGCAAGAACGCGTACCGGCCGACCAGTTAGAAAAAATTATCGGCGACCTGGTAAGCTGGAAGAACGTGCTGAGATAGTTTATAGCGATTAGCCCCAACATAAAAAAAGCCGGTATTTGCATACCGGCTTTTTTTATAGCATTACTAAGTAAAGATTACCGCTTACTTTTCTTCTTTGTTTTTTGCTTCCTGAACTTCCAAACGGATAGCTTGTGCTAAGTTTTTCAGGTCTTGCATACCTTTACGTACACGAGTACCTGCAGCACTGTTGCCTTTGTTGTAGAATTTGTCAGCATCACCTTCTAAAGATGCAATAAGTTCTTTTACTTGTGTGAATTTTTCCATTGTAAATACTCCTTTAAAAACGATTGAGGTTTATTGTGTTAACTCAGGCTAATCTAAAGCGTTTTTTTAAATAAAAAAACATTCGCGCTGTAAAAAGTGGGTTTAAACGCTAATTTGGCACTTTTTAACGTAAGCACTTACTTTAATTAAATAATAATAGTGTTTACTGCTTATAAATTAAACTTTGTTAACAGATGCTATTTTATTTTAACAACGTTTATTCGGCTTTGCATCGTAAAATTGCGTTTTTACGATTTAAAGCGTAAACAAATTGTCGTAAATGCGTCTGAAACACCAAAACCATACTCACGTAAAGCAAAAAGCCTCCTGTACTTGAGATACAGGAGGCTTCATATTTTTTTACAGATTTAATGATGCACTTAAGCTAAAACTGCAGCTTTGTCTTCTTTGTAATAACCTTCTTTTAACTTCAGAGCTACTTCGCTGTAAGCATCCAGCGTACGCTGAACATCCTCTAAAGTATGGGTAGCCGTCGGAATTAAACGCAGGATAATTAATCCTTTAGGGATTACCGGGTACACCACAATTGAACAAAAGATGCCATAGTTTTCGCGCAGGTCGCGGGTGAGGCTGGTAGCTTCAAACAGGTCGCCTTTTAAAAATACCGGGGTTACCATGGTATTGGTAATACCAATATCAAAGCCACGCTCTTTTAATCCGTTTTGCAGTGTGCGGGCAACAGTCCAAAGCTTTTCGCGCAGTTCGGGTTTTGACTTAAGTAACTCAAAACGCTTTTGCAAGCCAATAACCATTGGCATAGGTAATGCCTTGGCAAAGGTTTGTGAACGCATGTTATAGCGTAAAAAGGCAATAATATCTTTTTTGGCAGCAACAAAAGCACCTATACCTGCCATTGATTTTGCGAAGGTACCGAAGTATACATCAATATCCTCAATACAATCCTGCTCTTCGTGCGTACCGGCACCGGTTTTACCCATAGTACCAAAGCCATGAGCATCATCAATCAGTAAACGGAAGTTATATTTTTGCTTAAGTGCAACAATCTCTTTTAACTTTCCTTGTGCACCCGACATACCGAAAACGCCCTCGGTAATTACCAAAATACCACCGCCGCTTTGGTCGGTTAATTTGGTAGCACGTTCCAGTTGTTTTTCAAAACTGGCCATATCGTTGTGCTGGTAAACAAAACGCTTACCCATATGCAGACGCACACCATCTATAATACAAGCATGCGATTCGGCATCATACACAATCACATCATTACGGTCAACGAATGTATCAATGATGGATACCATGCCTTGGTAACCATAGTTGAGCAAAAAGGCATCTTCCATACCCACAAACTCAGCCAGGCCTTTTTCTAAAGCCTCATGCTGTTTGGTGTTACCCGACATCATGCGGGCACCCATAGGGTATGCCATACCGTAATCGGCAGCGGCCTGAGCATCGGCCTGGCGCACTTCGGGGTGGTTAGCCAACCCCAAATAGTTATTAAGACTCCAAACTA
>CAJYSL010000230.1 GCA_913777515.1 uncultured Mucilaginibacter sp. | reverse complement strand
CTTAATATCACTCAAAAAAATGTTCTATAAATTTTCTGTTGGTCTTTCTGTCATTGCTTTACTTACTGCTGGCTCGGCTGTTGCGCAAAGCATAAAGCCCGTTGCTATCGAGAGCGGCGTGTCTTACCAGTTAGCCCAATACCGCAGCAAGGCAATCAACAACCTGCAATACGACATCCGTTTAAATGTTCCGGCTCAAAAAACGTCGCCCATACAGGGTCGGGAAAAAATAGACTTCGTTTTGAAGCAAAATAATCAGCCGTTGCAGCTCGATTTTAAGCAACCAGCTGATTTTGTTCAGAAAGTTATCGTTAATCAAAAAGCCACAACTGTTAACCTGCAACAGGAGCATATAGTGATTGATAACCGATTACTTAAAATTGGGAACAATGAAATTGAGTTGGTTTTTACAGCCGGCAACGAATCGCTCAACCGTAACGACGAATATCTTTATGCGCTGTTTGTACCGGACCATGCCCGCAACACTTTTCCATGTTTTGACCAGCCCGATTTGAAAGCCCGCTTTTTGTTAACGCTGACCATCCCCAACGGATGGAACGCGCTTTCGAATGGTAAAACGTTGAGCATTCAACCTGTAAATGGACAAGGTGCACAAACCGTCGCCTTTGCAAATTCGGATAAACTGAGCACATATCTTTTCTCGTTTACCGCAGGCAAATACACGTCAATTAAAAAATCGGTGGGTAACCGTACTGCCGAGTTTTTACACCGCGAAACAGATTCGAGTAAGGTTAAACTCAGCACTGATTCCATTTTTATCGCGCACAAAAACGCGCTCAGTTTTCTGGAGCAGTGGACAGGCATCCCTTATCCTTTTCAGAAGGTTGGCTTTGTGGCCATACCCGATTTTCAGTTTGGCGGCATGGAGCATCCGGGCGAGGTACAGTACAAGGCATCGAGCCTGTTTTTAGACGATGGTGCTACCAAAGACCAATTCATCAGCCGGGCAAACCTCATTTCGCACGAAACCGCCCACATGTGGTTTGGCGATTTAGTAACCATGCAGTGGTTTAACGATGTGTGGATGAAAGAGGTGTTTGCCAACTTTATGGCCGACAAGGTGACCGAAAAAATGATGGGCAGCGAAACCTTTGACTTAAAGTTTTTGCAAGACCATTACCCCGCCGCTTATGGTGTTGACCGTACCTCAGGCGCCAACCCCATCCGCCAGCAACTGGATAACCTGCAAGAGGCGGGTTCGATGTATGGGAATATCATTTATCACAAAGCCCCTATCATGATGCGGCAACTGGAGATGCTGATGGGTAAAGAAAACTTCAGGTTAGGTATTCAGGAATACCTTAAAAAATTTTCGTACAGTAATGCTACCTGGCCTGACCTGATTGCTATTTTAAGCAAGCATACGGCAGTCAATCTGTACCAATGGAACCAGGTTTGGGTAAACCAGCCCGGCAGACCGGTATTTGACTATAAAGTGGATTACCAGTCCGGCAAAATAAGCAGCTTCACCATCAGCCAAAAGCCCGAAACCGGCGCCGCCCGGACATGGCCGCAGGCTTTCGAGGTAACGTTGGTCTATCCTAACCGTGTCAAAACTATCAATGTGAATATGACGAGTGCCGATATCAGCCTCAAAGAAGCCATCGGCTCGGAAAAACCAGACTACATTTTATTTAACAGCAGCGGCATCGGTTACGGCTTATTCCCTACAGATAAACAAATGCTGCCTGCCCTATATCGCATACCTGGCGCATTGCAAAAAGCATCTGCTTACATTGCCGCTTATGAAAATATGCTGGCCGGGCGCTACCTTAAACCGCAGGAACTACTGCAGATTTTTACCCAGGGGCTAACCCAGGAAAGAGACGAGATGAATCTGCGTTTGATTACCGGCTATCTGACCTCGATTTACTGGAATTTTATAAAACCTTCGGTAAGACAAGAGTTATCAGCTTCGCTCGAAAATACTTTATGGCAAGCCATGACTCAACAATCGCAGCCCAATCATAAAAAAATATTATTCAGGGCCTATCAGGATGTTTTTCTGAGCAAGGAAGCCTACAACAATCTTTATCAAATCTGGAAACAACAGCAGCCACCGGCGGGTGTTAAGCTTTCTGAAGATGATTATACCTCGCTGGCGTCCTCGTTGGCTTTAAGGAGTGACACGCCGACCACAATTTTGCAGGAACAGCAGGAACGCATCAAAAACACCGACCGCAAACAGCGCCTGGCATTTATAATGCCTGCCCTATCCGGCAATCTGCAAGAGCGCGATAACTTTTTTGCCAGCCTGGCCGACCGTAAAAACCGGCAAAAAGAAGCCTGGGTACTTTCGGCGCTTTATTATTTACACCATCCGCTACGGCAAAGCACCTCGGTAAAATATATACCTCAAAGCCTGGCCCTGGCAGAAGAAATACAGAAAACTGGTGATATATTTTTTCCGCAGTCGTGGTTGTCGGCCACTTTGGGTAGTTACCAGATTCCCGAAGCAGCGCAAGATGTGCGAACTTTTTTGCAAGCCCATCCTAATTACAACCCTAAGCTAAAAGGCAAGATTTTGCAAGCGGCGGATAACGTGTTCAGGGCTGAAAAACTGGTGAAGTAATTAATCATAATATGAGTTTTAGATAAACAGCCCCGGCAATCTTTAATGATTTGCCGGGGCTGTTTATTTGAATGCTATTCCTCTTCCAGCATCCGCTTAACTTCGGTGAGCTTATCGGCATCACCGGGCTTCAGTACCGGGTATTGAAGTTTTAAATCTTTCAATGTTTCGACAATAATAGTGGAGATGGCAATACGCGCAAACCATTTGCGGTCGGCCGGAATCACGTACCATGGCGATTCGGGAGTCGAAGTGGCATTGATAGCCTCTTCGTAAGCCTGCTGGTAATCATCCCAGCGTTGGCGTTCTTCTATATCCGCAGCCGAAAACTTCCAGTTTTTGGATGAGTCCTCAATCCTTTTCAAAAAACGTTCTTTCTGTTCTTTTTTTGAGAGGTGTAAAAAGAATTTGATGATGACGGTACCATTGTCCGACAAATGTTTTTCGAAATGCCGGATGCTTTTAAAGCGCTGCTGCCAGAATTTGTCGTCAATGTCCTTTTCGCTGGTGATGCCCGGTAGGTTTTCTTTCATAATAAAGCTGGGATGCACGCGGGTCACCAGTACATTTTCGTAGTGCGACCGGTTGTGGATGCCGATGCGGCCTCGTTCGGGTAGCGCCTTATAATGTCTCCATAAAAAGTCATGGTCATAATCTTCGGCACTGGGCTGCTTAAAGCTATACACTTGGCATCCTTGCGGATTAATGCCCGACATCGTATGCTTAATGGCACTGTCTTTACCCGCCGCATCCATAGCCTGGAAGATGATGAGCAGGCTTTGTTGATTGGCTGCGTAAAGCTTGTTTTGTAGTTCGGCGGTTTCGGCTATCAGGTCTTCTAAAATGCCGACGGCATCTTCTTTTTGGTATCCTTCGGCATCATTGGTGTCAAAATCTTTTAATGATATCTTCTTGTCACCGGTAATTTTAAATTTCTTGACTATTTGTTGCATAGATAAAATAGATTTGCAGGATGTTGACTTAAAATTTAGCTGCCTTTTTTACGTTAATGCTATTTTGCAGCTAAAAGTTAACTATATAACTTACAACAACAGCCAATGTTTAAACGTATCCGCAATCCTATTCTGCGTTACCTTGTCATATTCATTTACTTCGTTATCATTTTCTTCTGTTCTATAGAGCTTAACCTGTTTGGCATATTTGGCTACTCGCCCGATATGAAAGATATTAAGAGTCCGACCCAATCGGTATCCTCCGAAGTGTTTACCGCCGACGGTAAACTCTTAGCCAGGTTTTACAAAGAGAACCGCTCCCCTATTAAGTACAAAGACCTTTCGCCCAATCTCATCAACGCGCTGGTAGCAACCGAAGACGTACGCTTTTTTAAACATCACGGGGTAGACTATTATGGCTTTTTCAGTAGTTTAATATCTACCGCAAAGGGAGATAAACGTGGTGGTAGTACCATTACGCAGCAGCTGGCCAAAAACCTTTTCCAAACCCGTAAACGTAAGGCGCAGGGCTTCATCAGGCATATTCCCGTAATACGTACTATAGCTTATAAGTTTAAGGAGTGGTTAACTGCCTTTAAAATTGAGCACGTATATAACAAGCAGCAAATACTGACGATGTATTTTAATACCGTGCCTTTTGGCAACAATTCATTCGGTATTAAAACAGCTACCCTGAAATACTTCAATAAAAACCCCGATGCGGTTACCCCGGCCGAAGCGGCTACCCTGATTGGTATGCTGAAGGCGACATCGACTTACAATCCTATTCGTAACCCCGAAAAATCGGTTGAGCGCCGCAATGTGGTGTTAAGCCAGATGGAGAAATACGGCTATCTGAAAAAGCCCGATTACGAATATAACGTAAAACAACCGCTAACGCTGGATTTAAGCCATGTGGAAGAAGAAGGTCAGGGAGACTCGTACCTGCGCCGCGCCGTTGAAAAATGGCTGGATAAATGGTTAAAAGCCAACGATTATGATTTGTACGAGGATGGTTTGAAAATATACACCACCATTGATTCGAAACTGCAGCAGTACGCCGAAGAAGCCGTAACCGAAAAAATGAAGATGCTGCAAAAACGCTTCAACAACCTTTGGCGCGGTAAAAACCCATGGCGCGATTCGAAAGGAAAAGAGATTGTTGATTTTGTACTGAAGGCCGAGCAGCGCCTGCCTATTTACGACATGCTCGACAAAAAGTACAAAGGCGACACCATGCAAATACAGGAATATTTTAATAAGCCTAAACGCATGAAGGTGTTTACCTGGAATGGCGAACAGGACACCACCTTTTCGAGTATCGACTCGATTAAGTACTATGCCAAAATACTGAATACCGGTATGATGACCATTGAACCGGTAACCGGAAAAATCAAAGTTTGGGTAGGCGGCATCAACCATAAGTATTTTAATTACGACCACGTTAACCAGGCCAAGCGCCAGGCCGGGTCGACCTTTAAACCATTTGCTTACCTGACCGCGCTTGATAACGGCTATTCGCCTTGCGACAGATTTACCGACAAGCCGGTGTCTATTACCTATGATGAGGATGGCAAAAAAGAAGTTTGGTCACCGAACAATGCCGATTTTAATTTCTCTTACCGCGAGATGTCATTGCGCTGGGCCATGGGTAAATCAGTTAACTCGATTACGGCTCAAATTACCGAGGCCGTAGGCTGGGATAAAATAGTAGAATACGCGCATAAATGCGGTATTGAAAGTCCGTTAAAGGCCGTACCGTCAGTGTCCTTAGGTTCAAACGACGTGTCGGTGTATGAAATGGTGCGGGCTTACAGTACATTTCTGAATAAAGGGCAGCGCATCGACCCTTTATTGGTAACCCGCATTACCGACCATAGTGGCAGTGTGCTGGCTGATTTCGAATTAAAGTCGACCCCGGTAATTAGCGAAGAAACGGCATGGCTGATGCTGTATATGTTTAGAGGCGGCATGGAAGAACCGGGCGGCACCTCGCAAGCTTTATGGGAATACCCCGGTTTATGGAAAAAAGCCAGTAACCAGATTGGTGGCAAAACCGGCACCTCGTCCGACTATGTAGACGGCTGGTATATGGGCATCACCAAAGACCTGATTACAGGCATTTGGGTGGGCGCTGACGACCGCAGTGTACACTTTACCACCTCGGCCACCGGCGAAGGCTCGCATACGGCCTTACCTATTTTCGGTGCGTTTATGGAAAAAGTTTACGCCGACCCTAAATCAGGCTATACTTATGGGCCTTTCCCTAAGCCATGGGTTAAAATTACCAAGCCATACATGTGCGAGTCGCCACGTATCCGGGTTGATACCGGTGCCGTAGCCGACAGCCTTACCGCTCCTGCTGCCGATAGCAGCGGCGCCGTAGTAGCCCCGCCGGATACCACGGGCAACAATAATTAAATGCGCGGGCCATTACATTGTACCGGTAAATTGATACATTTAACGTAAACAGCTATAATCACTTATATGACTAAATTTTACTTTATAAAAAGTAAAACCCAACTACTTTTTATTCTGCTGGTCATTCTCATCAGTGCTTGTTTCATTAATAATACGGCACAGGCTCAATATTTTGGCCAAAATAAGGTGCGGTATAAAAATCTCAAGTTTAAGGTTTATAAAACGCCCCACTTCGAGATTTACTACTACATGCGAAACGATAGCCTGCTTAAGCGCTTTGCGCAGGAAAGTGAGCTATGGTATACCCTGCATCAACAGGTTTTTCGCGATACATTCAAGCGTCCGAATCCAATCATTTTATATGCTGACCATCCGGATTTTCAGCAAACCACCGCTATTGATGGCGAGATTGGCGTGGGTACAGGTGGTGTTACCGAAGGCTTAAAAAACCGGGTGGTGATGCCCGTAATGGAAACTAACCAAACTACCCGACACGTGTTAGGGCACGAGTTGGTGCACGCCTTTCAGTACCATATGCTGTTAGGTAGTGATAGCTCCGGGTTAGGCAACATCAATAATTTACCGTTGTGGATGATTGAGGGTATGGCCGAATACCTGTCGTTAGGTAAACGAGATGCCTATACCGCCATGTGGATGCGCGATGCTTACCTGAATAAAGATATACCTTCCATACGCGACCTGACCGAGAGCGGCAAGTACTTCCCCTATCGTTATGGCGAGGCCTTTTGGTCTTATTTGGGCTCAACTTATGGTGATACCATTATTGTCCCATTCTTTAAAAACACGGCACGTTACGGATTGGAGTACGGCATACGCCGCACTTTTGGTTATGATGATAAAACACTTTCCAATCTCTGGAAAAACTCCATCATCAACACCTACAAGCCTTATTTAAAAGACACCTCGCAAATTCCGCCCGGGCATCGTATTATCGACAATAAAAATTCGGGCGAGATGAATGTGGCGCCGGCCGTAAGTCCGGATGGGAAGTATATTTCTTTCCTATCCGAAAAAGATTTGTTTTCGATTGACCTGTTTCTGGCTGATGCCAAAACCGGTAAAATCATCAGGCGGCTCACCAGTAAAACGTCCAACACCCACATCGACGAATTTAATTTTATTGAGTCGGCCGGTGCATGGTAGCCCGATAGCAAAAAGTTTGCGTTCAGTATTTTTAGCGGCGGGCGTAACCGCATGCTGGTGGTATCCATCCCGAGCGGCCGGATCATCAGCAATATTGCCATGGGCAATGCTGAGCAATTCGGTAACTTAACCTGGTCGCCGGATGGTAATCAGATTGCCTTTCAGGGCCTGTCCAACTGTAACAGCGATTTGTATTTATACAACTTTACTACCAAACAGGTTACCCAGCTTACTAACGATAAGTACTCCGATTACCAGCCCAGCTTTTCGCGCGATGGCAAGCGTATTGTTTTTACGAGCGACCGCACCACTTATGATGCCACTACGGCTCAAACCATCACCTTCAATTTAGCGGAGCTTGATTTGGCCACCGGCAAGGTAACCGACATCAAGGTTTTTGATGGCGCCAACAACATGAATCCGCAGTATTCGGCTGATGGTACGCAGATTTACTTTTTATCTAACCGCGACGGTTTCCGTAACTTGTACCGCTACAACAAAAACACCGGTACAGTTGAGCAAATGACTGAGTTATTTACCGGTATATCGGGCATCACTGAGTTTTCGCCGGCACTGAGCGTTTCGGCACATGATGATATTATTTACTCTTATTACCGGTCGCAAAAGTATGCTTTATACAATGCCAAGGCTTCTGAGTTTAAACCGCAGGTGGTCAGTGGCACGGCAACCAATTTTGACGCCGCTTTGCTGCCGCCACCCAAGGCTGTAGGTGTAGATTTAATTAATTCTAACCTCAACAACTTCCTGTCGTACCAGCGTATCCCGGCAGATTCTATTCAGAATATCCCCTACCGTCCGCAATTTAAACTGGACTACCTGGCCAGCAGTGGCGTGGGTGTAGGCGTAGGCATCGGAGCAGGCAGTTACGGTGCCGGCTTATCAAGCGGTATACAAGGCGTTTTCAGCGATATTTTAGGCCGCAACCAGATTTATGCCGGTGCATCGGTTAATGGCGAAATTTATGATTTTGCGGGGCAGGTATTTTACATTCAGCAAAAAGGCCGTTGGAACTTTGGCGGTGGCCTATCGCACATCCCTTATCAGCTGGCTACCTACAATGTGGTACCCACCACTTACGATTATACGGTAAACGGTAAAACGATGACCGAAAACGCCATAGAAGAACGCTATGACATCATCCGTATCTTCCAAGACCAATTGTCGGTATTTACTTCTTATCCGTTCTCTAAAGTTACACGGGCCGAATTCGGCGCCGGCGCATCACGTAACTCCTACATGGTTACCCGGTACAGCAGTATCTACGACTCCAACTATCAATTCCTGGATTTTAAAAGGAGGCGTATCTCTAACGATGAATATAACAACGACCCTTATAATAATGTGGGTATACTGCGCCCTATCAATTTAATGCAAGTAAGTGCTGCGCTGATTGGCGATAATTCATTTTTCGGTATTGCCTCACCATTGAGCGGTTTCCGGTATCGTTTACAGGCCGAATACGATTTTGGTTCTTACCGATTCTTCTCGCCCACTATCGATTTACGGAAATACGCACGTCTCAAACCGGTTACTTTTGCCGCCAGGTTTAATGCATTCGGCCGTTTTGGTGAAGATACCGGCTTGTATCCTTACTACATCGGTTATCCGTTCTTGATTCGCGGTTACGAGAGCCAGACATTTTATGGCAACAATACCAATGCATCTTCAAACGGCTTTACCATCAGCCAGCTTTCGGGTTCGCGGGTAGCTGTAGCCAATTTTGAGATTCGCTTACCGTTTACCGGTCCTGAGAAATTATCGGCTATAAAGTCCAAATTTCTATTTTCAGAATTGAACCTGTTTTTTGACGCAGGCTTAGCCTGGAACCGGGGCAATCAAATCAAGTTTCAGAAAAGTCCAGATTTGTTAGGCTATCAACAACAATTAGATAATACCGGCAAACCGGTATTGGACGACCAGGGCAAACCGGTACTGGTAGCTACTTACAATAACAACCAACGCGTACCGGCATTAAGCGCGGGTGTATCGCTGCGGGTAAACTTGTTTGGCGCTTTAATTTTAGAACCCTACTACGCCATGCCGTTTAACCGCACTGATGTTAAAAAACCGGTGTTCGGTTTAAACTTTACCCCGGGTTGGTAATCGAAATATTAGGCAAAAAGCGGCAACAGAGCCGCTTTTTTGCTTAAATAAAACATGGTGAAATTTTAGAGGTTATATCTGTTAGTTATGAAGAAAGTTGCGCTGCTATATCTATTTTTTTTGATGAGTATAACTTGTGCTTCAGCGCAAGTCAATCCTCCGAGGGGCTCGTCGTATCAAGACTCGGTAAGGTCGCAGATTGATAAAGGTAAAGTCACCATGGTGAATGGCACGGCGATGAATACCGCCAAAGACTTTTTTGAAAACCTCACGGCCTCTACCGACCATACAAAACTGTTAAACATTATCAGGGCGGCCAGTATGGTTGGAACACTGAAAAGCCGTGGCCCGCTTACCATGTTTGCACCGTCGGATACCGCTATCGTTCAGAAATTAGGCATGCGGCTGGACACCTTGCTCAAACCCGCCCACAAATATGAACTGATTAATATTTTGAGTTATCATGTAGTGCCCGGCCACTACAATGCTAAGGAAATAGCCAAACTAATTAAAGATGGAAAAGGCGAAGCTCAATTCCTTACCCTATCAGGCAGTAAACTAACAGTTAGAATAGACAGTAACCGAAACATCGTTTTGTACGACGAAACCGGCGGACAGAGCGTAGTAAGCCGGTTTGATATTGAGCAAAGCAACGGGCTGATGCACTTGATAACCCAGCCCTTGATACCTAAAACCAAAGCGTTATAAGTCTGAATCTTAAAAACCGCGTATACTTAAAATTCGTATATATTTTATATGAAAAGCTTAGTGATGATGATGTGTGCCTTAGCCTTTTCGGCACTGTTTGGGTGCGAAAACAGCAACGGGCAAAATAAACAGGTAAAAAGCGAAAAGAGCAAACCTGCTGCCGAATGGAAAAAAGAACTAAATGCCAATCAGTATCATATCATGGTTGAAAAAGGTACTGAGCCGCCGTTCCATAATGCATACTGGAATAACCATGAGAAAGGCGTTTACGTAAGCGCAGCTACCGGCGACGTACTATTTTCGTCGGATGATAAATTTGATAGCGGCACCGGCTGGCCAAGCTTTACCAAACCGGTTAGCAACAGCAAAATTGCCGTAATACAAGACAACAGTTATGGCATGAGCCGTACTGAAGTAGTAGAAAGAAGCACAGGCTTACACCTGGGCCACGTGTTTGACGACGGCCCGGAAGACCGTGGCGGCAAACGCTTCTGTATGAACTCCGGTGCGCTTAAGTTTATTAAAAAGTAAGCGAACGCTTTGCAGTAGACAGTGACGGCCTGAAATACGGACGTACACGCATGCGGTGTTCTGCTGTTAATCCGATGGTCAGGTCTATCCAATCTGCATTTACAGACCTGATCATTTTTTCTTTTTGCGCACGGGTAAAGCTACTCATAAATTTAAAGCGCTCCATAGCCTGCTCTTCGTTATTTATCTCTTCAAAATATACCAACCGGCTTAGCTGTTGTGCCTTATCATAAAACAAGGTAGGCATCTCGCTGTAAAACTGCATGGTTTTAATCAGATCGGTACACAAGCCTACATGCAGATTTGTACGGTTTCTGTCGGTAATGATATAAATATAGTGCTTCATCTGATAATAAATTTTGCTGGTTAAAAATTTGTTACTAATTTTATGAGCATAAATTTACTAACAAATTTAGTAAATCCAAATTTTATGTCAATAATTTCATCAAATATTAAATTCCTCCGCAAAAAGAAAGGCTTAACCCAGCAGCAATTTGCCGACGAGATAGGTATAAAACGCTCTTTAGTAGGCGCTTACGAAGA